>NZ_CALRZC010000009.1:0-81928 GCF_943372545.1 Variovorax sp. YR752
TCACGCGCCTTGATTGGCCCGCCCTGGCAGGCCTTCGCGACTCCGGAAACAGCGTGAGCAGGCCCTACAACATCGACGGCGCGCAGAACGTCAGCATGTGGATTCCGGTCGATCCGGTGTCGCGTGCCGCCACGCTCGAGTTCGTGGCCGGCTCCCACAAGGGGCCGTGGCTCATGCCGCGCACCTTCATGGACAACCACGCCAAGTGGTTCCCCGAAGGCAGCCTGGAAGACCTGCCCGACATCGAGGGTGCGCGCGAGCGCTTTCCCATCGTCGGCTGGGACATCGAGCCCGGCGACTTCGTCTGCTTTCACATGCTCACGCTGCATGCGGCGGCCGGCGTCGAGGGGCCGAACCGTCGCCGCGTGTTCTCGGTGCGATTTCTGGGCGACGACATCCGCCACGCGCCGCGCAGCTGGAAGACCTCGCCCGATTTCCCGGGCCTGGCCGAGCGCCTGCCGGCGGGGGCGCCGATGGACGATCCGCTCTTCCCGTTGCTCGCTGTCTGATGCCCCGGGTAAGACGAAGGTAGAAAGAAAAAACGCGCTCATTCCCATCGCGTGGGAATTCGGGCTTGGACGTGAGAACGGCGAGCAAGATACTGCACGCCGCATCCACTTTCGACCGCCCAGCGATTGCCCCCGATGACGACCCCTCTCGACGCTCCTGCCCACAACGACCGCGCGCTGTTCGTGCTGTCGGTGCTGGCGCAAAGCAAGGCGGCGATGACGGCGGCCGAGCTCGTGCAGGCCACCGGCCTGTCGCAGAGCACGCTGTACCGGCAGGTCGCCACCTTGCGCCGCTGGGGCTTCGTGATGGAGTCCGAGGGCCGCTACTCGCCGGGGCCCGTGAGCGTGCAGCTGGCCAGCGGCTTCGACGGCAACTCCGACCTCGTGATGGCCGCGCGCGCCGACATGCGCGTGCTGGCGCAGCAAAGCCACGAGAGCGTGGCGCTCGTCACCCTCGTGAACGACCGCGTCGTGTGCCTGGAGATGATCGACAGCGAACAGTCGCTGCGCTGCTCCTTCGACCGCGGCCGCAGCGTGCCCGCACGCGACGGCGCCAGCGCCAAGTGCCTGCTGGCCCATGCGCCCGACGACGCGCGCGACCTGCTGCTCGACGGTCTCGACGAAGCCCCCGAACGCCGCGCCGAGCGTGCCGCCGAACTCGGCACCATCCGCGCTGCCGGCCATGCCGTGACGCACGGCGAGGTCGATGCCGGCGTCTGGGGCGCGAGCGCACCGGTGCTGGCCGCGGGCCGTCGGCTGCGCGGGGCGATCACGCTGATGGCGCCGCTCACGCGCGTCGAAGGCATGGAAGCTGCATTGGTCCACATGACCGTCGTCACGGCGGCCCGCATCTCGCGCGCACTGCAGTAGCCGCACCGCTTTTTTCTTTTCTCCTCCCTCACCTCCACGAAAGCCCTCTCATGAACACCCGTCGCACCCTCGTCGCCGCCGCCCTGTCCGGCCTCGCCTTCTTCGGTTTCGCTGGCGCTGCACACGCCCAGGGCGAGCCACTGCGCGTGGCCACCGACGCCACCTTCCCGCCGATGGAGTTCGTGGAAAACGGCAAGCGCACCGGCTTCGACGTCGAGCTGGTCGAGGCCATCGGCAAGACGCTGGGCCGCAAGATCGAGTGGATCGACATCGACTTCAAGGGCCTCGTGCCGGGCCTCATTTCCAAGCGCTTCGACATGGCCGTGTCGGGCATCTACATCACCGACGAGCGCAAGAAGGTCGTCGACTTCACCGTGCCGTACTACGCCGGCGGCCTCGTGGTCATGGTGAAGGACAACAACACGACGATCAAGAAGCCGGCCGACATCAACGGCAAGAAGGTCAGCGTGCAGGTGGGCACCAAGTCGGTGGCCTACACCAAGGAGAAATTCCCGCAGGTGCAGCTGCTGGAAGTCGAGAAGAACCAGGAGATGTTCAACCTCGTGGACATCGGCCGCGCCGATGCCGCCGTGACCGGCAAGCCCGCCGCCTTCCAGTACGTGCGCACGCGCGGCGGCCTGAAGGTGCTCGACGAGCAGATCACCACCGAGGAATACGGCATGGCCATCCGCAAGGACACGCCCGAGCTCACCAAGGCCGTGAACGGCGCGATCGAGAAGCTCAAGGCCGACGGCACCTACGCGGCGATCGTCAAGAAGTGGTTCAGCGCGAACACCAAGTAAGCGCGCCATGGACTTCGATTTCTCGCCCGTCTGGCAGGGCTGGCCCGACCTGCTGCGCGGCGCGCTGGTCACGGTGGAAATCACCGCCTGCGCGCTGGCCCTGGGTTGCGTGCTGGGCCTCTTGGTCGGCATCGGCCGGCTGAACCCGAAGCGGCGCTGGATCTACGGCGTGTGCACCGCCTACGTGGCGGCGATTCGCGGCACGCCGCTGCTGGTGCAGCTGTTCATTTTGTTCTTCGGCCTGCCGCACTTCGGCATCCTGCTGCCGGCCTTTTTGTGCGGCGTGCTGGGGCTCGGCGTGTACTCGGGCGCCTACGTGTCGGAGATCGTGCGCGGCGCGATCCAGTCGATCGACAAGGGCCAGACCATGGCCGCGCAATCGCTGGGCATGACGCCCGGCGTGGCGATGCGCCAGATCGTGCTGCCGCAGGCCGTGGTGCGCATGATTCCGCCGCTGGGCAACGAGTTCATCGCGCTCATCAAGAACTCGGCGCTGGTGTCGCTGCTGACCATCCACGACGTGATGCACGAAGGCCAGAAGATCATCAGCGTGTCGTACCGCTCGCTCGAGGTGTACCTGGCGATTGCGGTCGTGTACTTCGTGCTCACGGGCACGATGACGCTGATCCTGCGGCACTTCGAGCAGAAGCTGCGCCAGGGCGGGTTGATGCGATGAGCGTGCAGCGTTTTTCGCGCGCGACCCTGCGCGCCATGCCCTGGAAAAACGGCGGCGGCACCACGCAGGAAATCGCCAGCTGGCCGCCAGGCGCGGGGCTCGACAGCTTCGGCTGGCGCGTGAGCATCGCGACCATTGCGTCGGCCGGCCCGTTCTCGGTGTTCCCGGGTGTCGATCGCCAGATCATGCTGCTCGAAGGCGACGGCGTGCGTCTCTTCACGCACGACGGTCGCGTGTCGCACCGGCTCGACGTGCCGCACCGGCCCTTCGTTTTTTCCGGCGACGACCCGATCGACTGCACGCTGCTCGGCGGCGCGTCGAACGACTTCAACGTGATGACCCGCGGCGGTCAGTGGCGCGCCGACGTGCAGGTGCTGGACCACGCCGCCAATATCGTGCCCGCAGCGCACGGCGTGCTGCTGGCGTTGCGTGGCGATTGGCGTTTGAATGACGAAGCCTTGGCTGAAGGCGAAGGCCTGTGCTGGACCGATCACGCGCAAGCGTGGCAAGCCGCACCGGGCAGTGAAGACGTGCGGCTCGTGGCCGTGCGCTTCGTGCCCGGCTGACCGGCGAAAGGACACAAAGAGATGACGATGAAACCCCCCAGCGAATTCCCCTCGGCCGACGGCCTCTGGACCGGCCTGCGCCTGGCGCCCGGTGCGGCGCCCGGCCTGACCCTGGCGCCCGACGCCGAAGCGGCCCTCGTGGTCGCGCAGGGCACGGTCCGCTGGGTCGGCGCGCGCGCCGATCTGCCCGCCGAGTTCGCGGGGCTCGCGCCACACGACGGCGGCGGCGCGCTCGTCACACCCGGTCTCGTCGATTGCCACACGCACCTGGTCTACGGCGGCCAGCGCGCCAACGAGTTCGCCATGCGGCTCGCGGGCGCCACGTACGAAGAGGTGGCGAAGGCGGGCGGCGGCATCGTCTCGTCGGTGCGCGCCACGCGCGAGGCCGACGAAGACACGCTGTTCGCCCAGGCCACCGCGCGCCTCGAACAGCTGCTGGCCGACGGCGTCTGCGCCATCGAGATCAAGTCGGGCTACGGCCTGGCGCTGGAACATGAGCGCAAGCAGCTGCGCGTGGCGCGGCGCCTGGGCGAGGCCTACGGTGTCACCGTGCGCACCACGTTTCTCGGCGCGCACGCGCTGCCGCCGGAATACGCGGGCCGCAGCGGCGACTACATCGACCTCGTCTGCAACGAGATGCTGCCCGCGCTCGCGGCCGAAGGGCTGGTCGATGCGGTCGACGTGTTCTGCGAACGCATCGCCTTCTCGCTCGAGGAAACCGAGCAGGTCTTCCAGGCCGCTCAGGCGCTGGGCCTGCCAGTGAAGCTGCATGCCGAGCAGCTGTCGGACATGGGCGGCGCCGCGCTGGCTGCGCGCTACGGCGCGCTGTCGTGCGACCACATCGAGCACCTGTCGACCGACGGCATCGCGGCCATGCGCCAGTCGGGCACCGTGGCCGTGCTGCTGCCGGGGGCCTACTACACGCTGCGCGACACGCACCTGCCGCCCATCGACGCGCTGCGCGCCGCGGGCGTGCCGATGGCCGTGTCGACCGACCACAACCCCGGCACCTCGCCGACGCTGAGCCTGCTGCTGATGGTCAACATGGCCTGCACGCTGTTCCGCCTCACCGTGCCCGAGGCGCTGGCCGGCGTCACCGTGCACGCCGCGCGCGCGCTGAACCTGCAGGCCACGCACGGCGCCATCGCGCCCGGCATGCCCGCCAACTTCGTGCTCTGGAACCTGGCCGACGCGGCCGAGCTGGCCTACTGGTTCGGCCAGCAGCCGGTCCGCACCGTGGTGCGCCAGGGGCGCATCGCCATCGGAGCCACTGAATGACACACACGCTTTTCGCGGCCGATGCGCTGCTGCCCGCAGGCTGGGCCAAAAATGTTCTGCTGACGTGGAACGACGCGGGCCAGCTCACGCAGGTGCAAGCCGGTGCGGCACGCCCCGCCGACACGCCCGCCGCCCACGGCCCCGTGATCCCGGGCATGCCCAACCTGCATTCGCACGCCTTCCAGCGCGCCTTTGCCGGGCTCACCGAGCACCGCGCGGAACAGCAGGACAGCTTCTGGAGCTGGCGCACGCTGATGTACCGCTTTGCTGCGCGCCTCGGCCCGCAGCACATGGAAGCCATTGCGACCTGGCTCTACGCCGAGATGCTCGAGGCGGGCTATACCAGCGTGTGCGAGTTCCAGTACGTGCACCACGACACCGACGGCCGCCCCTACGCCGACGACGCGGCGCTGAGCCGCGCGCTGCTGCGCGCCGCGCACAACACGGGCATCGGCTTCACGCTGCTGCCGGTGCTCTACCAGACCAGCGGCTTCGGCGACCAGCCGCCCACCGACGGGCAGCGCCGCTTCATCCGCTCGACCGAGTCGATGCTGCGCCTGCTCGACACGCTCAAGCCCGACTGCGACGCGCAGGGCGCGCGCCTGGGCCTGGCGCCGCATTCGCTGCGCGCCGTGCCGCCCGAGGCGCTGCGCGAGGCGCTCGCCGGCCTCGACGCCATCGACCGCACGGCACCGGTCCATATCCACATCGCCGAGCAGACGAAGGAAGTGGACGACTGCGTCGAATGGAGCGGCCTGCGCCCGGTCGAATGGCTGCTCGACCACGCGAGCGTCGATGCGCGCTGGTGCCTCGTGCACGCCACGCACATGAACGACGCCGAATACGAATACGCCGCACGCAGCGGCGCGGTCGCGGGCCTGTGCCCGACGACCGAGGCCAACCTCGGCGACGGCATCTTCGACTTCGCGCGCTGGCGCAGCCACGGCGGCGCCTGGGGCGTGGGCTCCGACAGCCATGCCAGCGTCAACGCGGCCGAAGAACTGCTGATGCTCGAATACAGCCAGCGCCTGGGCCGGCGCCAGCGCAACGTCGGCGCCAGCGCGGCGCAGCCGCACGTGGCCACCGCGCTCACGCTCGAAGCCGTGCAGGGCGGGGCGCAGGCGGCGGGCCGCACGGTCGGTGGGCTGGCCGCGGGGCAGCAGGCCGACTTCGTCGTGCTCGATGCCAACCACCTCGCGCTGCAGGGCCTGTCGGCCCCCGACATGCTCTCGGCTCATGTGTTCGCAAGCCACCGCACCTCGGCCGTCGACGCGGTCTGGGTGGCGGGCCGCGCGCGCGTCACGGCCGGCCGCCACGCGCTGCACGACAGCGCGGCATCGGGCTTCGTGGCAGCGCGCACCCAGCTTCTGCAGGACTGAGAATTCACCCCATGGCTCTTTTCACCACCACCGAACCGGCGTTCCGCTTCCGCCAGGGCACGCGCCCGTTGCTGATCTCCATGCCGCACGTCGGCACGCATGTGCCGCCCGCGCTGGCCGCGCGCTTCACCGACGAGGCACGCCACGTGCCCGACACCGACTGGCACCTCGAACAGCTCTACGACTTCGCCGATGCACTCGGCGCCTCGGTGCTCGTGGCCACGCACTCGCGCTACGTGGTCGACCTGAACCGTCCGCCGGACGGCGCCAGCCTGTACCCGGGCCAGAGCGTCACCGGCCTGTGCCCGGTCGACACCTTCGACGACACGCCGGTCTACGCGAACGCCGGCGAGCACCCGTCCGACGCCGAGATCGCCGAACGCCGCGACGCCGTCTGGCGACCGTACCACCAGCAGCTGCAGGCCGAGCTCGACCGCCTCACGGCCGCGCACGGCACCGTCGCGCTGTGGGACGCGCACTCGATCCGTTCCGTGCTGCCGCGCTTCTTCGAAGGCAAGCTGCCCGACCTGAACCTGGGCACCGCCGACGGCAAGAGCTGCGACCCCGCACTGGCCGCCACGCTGCGCGGCATCGCCGAGTCGGCGCCCGGCTACACCGGCGTGCTCAACGGCCGCTTCAAGGGCGGCCACATCACGCGCCAGTACGGCAACCCGGCCGGCGGCGTGCATGCGGTGCAGTTGGAGATGACGCAGTCGAGCTACATGCAGGAAGCGCTGCCCTTCGACTACCTGCCCGACGTGGCGGCGGGCGTGCAGCCGCATGTGCGCCGGATGCTGGAAGCGGTGCTGGCCTTCGTCGAAGGCCGCTGATCGTTTTCTTTTTCGTGTTCAGGTGGAACGCCATCGAACCGGCTTTGCCGGGCGATCGGCGTTGCCCCCGGTAGGGGGAAGGAGAAGCGACACGAAGTGCGCGGAGCCTGGGGGCGAGCGAGAATATGGGGCTATGAAGCCCGTCATCTACACCCGCGGCCAGGCCTTGCCTGGCATCCTCGCCCAACGCATTGCCATCCTCGATGGCGCGATGGGCACGATGATCCAGCGCTTCAAGCTCACCGAAGAACAGTACCGCGGCGAGCGCTTCAAGGACTTCGAGCGCGACGTGAAGGGCAACAACGAGCTGCTGTCGCTCACGCGGCCCGACGTCATCACCGACATCCACGAGGCCTACCTCGCGGCCGGCGCCGACCTCATCGAGACCAACACCTTCGGCGCCACCACCATCGCGCAGGAGGACTACAAGATGGCCCACCTGGCGCGCGAGATGAACCTCGAATCGGCCAAGCTGGCGCGCGCGGCCTGCGACAAGTACAGCACGCCCGACAAGCCGCGCTTCGTGGCCGGCGCCCTTGGCCCGACGCCCAAGACGGCGAGCATCAGCCCCGACGTGAACGACCCGGGCGCACGCAATGTCGATTTCGAATCGCTGCGCGCGGCGTACTACGAGCAGACCGAAGCGCTGGTCGAAGGCGGCGCCGACGTGATCCTGGTCGAGACCATCTTCGACACGCTCAACGCCAAGGCCGCGCTGTTCGCGGTGGACGAGTACTTCGACAACAGCGGGCACCGCCTGCCGCTGATCATCAGCGGCACGGTGACCGACGCCTCGGGCCGCATCCTCAGCGGCCAGACCGTCACCGCCTTCTGGCACAGCGTGCGCCATGCGCAGCCGCTGGCCATCGGCCTGAACTGCGCGCTGGGCGCGACGCTGATGCGCCCCTACATCCAGGAACTGGCGCGCGTGGCGGGCGACACCTACATCAGCTGCTACCCGAACGCCGGCCTGCCCAACCCGATGAGCGACACCGGCTTCGACGAGACGCCCGACGTCACCTCGCGCCTGCTGCACGAGTTCGCGGCCGAGGGGCTGGTGAACATCGTGGGCGGCTGCTGCGGCACGACGCCGGACCACATCGCGGCGATCGGTGCGGCGGTGGCGCCGGCCAAGGGTCGCATGCTCAACACCAACGGCTTCTACAAAGAGGCCGCCTGAAGCCGGGCGCCGCGCGCGCCTTCGGCTGATTGACGGCTCCGCGCCCCGCGCCTACGCTGGCGCGCACAGGAGCCCCTCATGAACGCCACATCCTTCTTGCGTCGCGCTGCCTTGGGCGCGCTCGTTTTGCTGCTGCCGCTTGCGGCGGCCGCGCAGCAGGCCTTCACGCGCGGCGCGGTCAACATGCGCGCCGGGCCCTCGGGCGACTACCCGCTGGTGGCACGGCTCGGGCCGGGCCAGCCGGTCGACGTGGTCGGCTGCACCAGCGGCTACGGCTGGTGCGACGTGGTGCTGCCCGACGGCGGGCGCGGCTGGGTCTGGTCGAGGAACCTCGACTACGCCTACCAGCAGCAGCGCGTGCCGCTGGCCACCTACGGCGCGGTCATCGGCGTGCCCATCGTGACTTTCGTGATCGGCAGCTACTGGGCCGACTACTACCGCGACCGTCCCTGGTACGGCGACCGGCGCTGGTGGGGCCAGCGGCCACCGCCGCCACCGATCGCAGGCTGGCGCCCGCCGCCGCCCGTGCGCCCGGCCTGGCAGCCGCGGCCCTGGCCGCCGGGGCAGGGCGTGCGTCCGCCGCACGGGCCTGGCGTCCGGCCACCGCATGGCCCAGGCGTTCGTCCGCCCGGTGGACCGGGCTATCGGCCACCCGGCGACCCCGGGTTCCGTCCGCCCAGGCCGCAGCCGGGCTTCCGGCCCGGACCGCCGCCGGGCGTGTCGCATCCGCATCCGGGCGGGGGCCGGCCCGGTGGGGGCGGCGGTGGTGGAGGAGGGCGTCCGCACGGAGGTGGTGGCAAGGGTGGTGGAGGCGGTGGGCATGGCGGCGGAGGCGGGCACGGCCACGGCCGGTCCTGAGCCGACTCAAACGGCCGGCGTTTCGATGCCGGCCGCTGCCTGACGGTCGCGCGCGATCAGCGCCACGAAACGCTGCGCACCCAGGCCCAGCGGCCGTTCGCGCGACCACACCACGTCCACCCACAGGTCGAGCCCGTTGCTGAGGTTCTCGAACGGAATCTCGACCAGCGCGCCCGCCGCGACGTGCGGCCGCGCGAAGTTGCGCGGCAGCCAGCCCCAGCCCAGCCCGGCGGTGATCAGGCTCAGCGCGGCCAGCGCGTTGTCGGTGCGCCAGACATGCCGCGCGAACACGAAGCGCGGGTCGCTGGTGCCCAGGTCGCGCCCCGCGACCACGATCTGCCGCGTGTTGGTCAGGTGCTCCTCGCGCAGGCGCCCGCCGGCCGCGGCGCGCAGCACGGGGTGCTCGGGCGCCATCACGGCCACCATGGTGTCGCTGCCGACCTCCTGGAAGCCCTCGCGGCCGTCGAGGCTGGGCCGTTCGAACACCAGCGCCAGCTGCGCCCGGCCGCTGTGCAGCAGCGCCAGCGCATCGGCCTGCGGCGCGGCCAGCACCTCGACCTGCAGCAGCGGGTAGTCGTCGGCCAGCGCCGCCAGCGGCCCGCTCCAGGGCGCGGCCAACAGTTCGGGCGCGATGGCCAGCGTGAGCCGGTCTTCCAGCCCCTGCGTGAGCGCCAGCGCCTGCACCTGCAGCTGCCGCAGCTGGGCCGCGAGCAGCCGCGCCTGGGGCTCGAGCGAGCGCGCGGCAGCGGTGGGCTGCGGCTCGCGGCCGCTGCGGTTGAACAGCGGCAGCGCCAGCTCGGCCTCGAGGTTGGCGATGGCCATGCTCACGGCCGACGGCACCTTGCGCAGCGCCCGCGCGGCGGCCGAAAAGGAGCCGTGGTCGAGCACGGCCAGGAAGACCTCGACGTTGTCGCTGGAGAAAGCCATGGGGTGCCGACCTATCAATAAAACTGAAACAAGTTAACTTTTTATATCAGCGAAACACAAATAAAGTCCACCCATCGCAGTCACACAGACAGAGAAATTCATGCAGGGCATTCAGCGTCGGATCGTTTACATCTCCCTCTACGAGGGCATCGCCATCGTGGCGGCCAGCGCCGGTTTGGCCCTGATGTCGGACGCGGGGCTCGGCCATTCGGGCCTGCTGGCCGTGGGCGCCTCGGTCATCGCGGTGATCTGGAACCTGACCTTCAACGCCCTGTTCGAGCGCTGGGAGTCGCGCCAGGCGGTGCGCGGACGCAGCCTGAAGCGCCGCATCGCCCACGCCATCGGCTTCGAGGGCGGCCTGATCGCCTTCCTGGTGCCGATGCTGGCCTGGGGCCTGGGCGTGTCGCTCTGGCAGGCGCTGGTGATGGACTTGGGCCTGGTGGTGTTCTTCCTGGTCTACACCTTCGTCTTCAACTGGGCCTTCGACCGCGTGTTCGGCCTGCCGGCCTCGGCCATGGGCGAAGCGCAACCTGCGTAAGCCTGCGCTTACTTATCGAATTCATCGCGCCGGCTTGGGCGCAGCGGACGAGCGCATCGCCAGGGCACCGCTCAAGCGCAGGCGCTCGTTTTCGTTGAAGAGCGTCTCGCGCAGCTGGGCCTGCTCGGCTGCGGGGGCGCTCGCGTAGCGGTCGAGCCGGGCGTTCCATTCCTGGGTTTCCTGGTCGAGCGTGGCCAGGCCGCGCGCCACTTCATAGCCGTAGGTCTCGCTGCGCGCGGCAAAACGCTCCTGGGGGCTGGCGCCGCGCGCCTGCAGCGCCTCGGTCTGGCGCATCACGTCGAGGTGGGCCACCGCGTCCTTGCGCACCTCGCGCTGCGCGGGCGACAGCCAGGCCTGCTCGCTCTGCGCCAGCGCCGCCGCACGCTGCTCGGGCGTGAGGCCGGGGTTGGACAGCAATTCCATCTTCTCGGCCATGAACTGGTCCTGCCGGATCTGGTCGCCGAACAGGCCTTCGATTTCCTCGGGCGCGAAGAACTGCCGGCGCACCGCCTCGCGCGCCTCCAGGCTGCGCCGCAAAAAGGCCGGGTCGCCGGGTGCGGGCGGCTGCAGGGTGCGCAGGGCTTCCTGCATGTCGACGTAGCGCTCCAGCAGGCCCAGCGCGCGCACGCGCCAGTCTTCGCGCAGGTGCTTGGCGAGCAGGGCGGGCGCGCGGGCCATCAGCGTGGCCTTGTTGTCGGCCTGCGCCTCGGCGAGCACCTGGTCGAAGAGGGTGATGAGGTCGCGGGTGAGGAGGGCGTCGGGGGCTGCGGCGGTTTGTTGCGCCGGTCGGGACGCGGTGGGCGCAGCGACCGTCGCCGTGGTGCGGGGCGCGGCGGCCCGGGGCGCATCGACCGCCTCCGGTCCAAGGGCCAGCCATCCGGTCCCCACGGCCACCAGCGCGACCGCGCCGATGGTCAACGCCACGCCGCGCATGCGCTGCGTCCTCAGAGCCCCGCGCTCTTGAGTCGCGCGGCCTGTTCCCTGAACAGCTCCGGCGGCTTCTTCTCGTAGTACGGGAACTGGCTGCCGTAGGTGTTGCCGAAGGCCTGGTTCACCTCGTCGAGGTGGTTCTGGCGGTAGTCGCCCAGGTGGGTGCCCAGTCGCGTGGTGCAGACCGCGAGCAGGCCGTCGTTGGCCTCGCCGAAGAAGAACAGGCCGCCCAGCGTCGACAGCGCCGTGTCGCTCGGGTCGAACAGGTTGAAGCTGGTCGACACGCCCGACCACGAGTAGTAGCGCACGCCGTTGGCCACGGCCGCGCCGCTCTTCACGTCGCACGACGAGCCCGCGGCGGGGCGCCCCTGCGGAAACTTGGCGTCGAAGGCCGCGCCGCCCGCCGTGGTGAGCGAGGCCAGCGCGTTCAGCGGCACCTCGGGCAGCTGGCTCGGGTCCTTGCCCGAGAGAAAACCGATCATCCCCGTCAGCAGGCCGATGGCCTTCACCACCAGCGTCTGGGCGATGCCGCCTTCGGGCAGTTTGGCGAGCAGGTCGGCCACCTTCGAGCCGCCGTTGGCGCCGCCCACCGACGTGACCGAGGCCACCATGTCGGGCGCCACCGCCGCCACGTAGCGCACCGTGGGCGAGCCCTGCGAATGGCCGATGAGGTTGAACTTGAGCGTGGGGTTCTGCTCGAGCGCGCGGATGGTCTTGAGCTCCTGCAGCAGCTGCTCGCCGCGGATCTCGGAGGTGTTGGTGCCCGACACCTGCGCCACATACACCTTGGCGCCCGCGCCGGCCAGCTTGCCGGGGATGTCGTAGAAGTAGTCGACGCCCAGCAGGTTGTCGAAGCCGAGCAGGCCGTGGACCAGCACGATCGGGTAGCGGGTCTTCGCCGTGTCGGAGGTCACGCGGGCCTCGACCCGCGTGGCGGCGTCGCTGGCCGCGGCCTGCGCCCGTGGCGCGTAAACAGTGAGGGCCGCTGCGGCCAGGAGACCGCAGCTCAAGGCCACGGCGCGCATCGGGGTGGCTGCATGCGGCAACCGGGCATTCGACTTCCTGACCATCTGGCGCTCTCCCTTACGTCTGGTTAAAAACACGAACGTTCGTTCGGAAACGGTGGGCGCATTCTGTTGACACGTGCAGGAATGAAAACTGGGGTTTTCCCAGGGCGCAATCGAATCGACCTAAAATGCGCGACTTCCCAAGGAGCGTTGCAGCGGTTCGCCACAGAGGCGAACCGTCAGGCTTGGGGCGACAACGACGCTCGCCTGTTCGAC
Organism: Variovorax sp. YR752; assembly: GCF_943372545.1. Lineage (NCBI taxonomy): Bacteria > Pseudomonadati > Pseudomonadota > Betaproteobacteria > Burkholderiales > Comamonadaceae > Variovorax > Variovorax sp. YR752. Next base: position 12,628 of record NZ_CALRZC010000009.1, read on the forward strand.
TCTTCCGCAGGTGAGGCCATGTCCCAGATTCCCGCATCCGTTTCCGCTCCCGTTGCTCCCCCTCCCATGAAGCTGTCCGGCCTCGAGCCGGTCGCCATCGGCGCAGGCACGCTGTTCGTCAACATCGGGGAGCGCACCAACGTCACCGGCTCCAAGGCCTTCGCGCGGATGATCCTCAACGGCCAGTTCGAAGAGGCCCTGGCCGTCGCGCGCCAGCAGGTGGAAAACGGCGCGCAGGTCATCGACATCAACATGGACGAGGCCATGCTGGACAGCAAGGTCGCCATGGTCCGCTTCCTGAACCTCATTGCCAGCGAGCCCGACATCGCGCGCGTGCCGGTGATGGTCGACAGCTCGAAGTGGGAGGTCATCGAGGCCGGCCTGCGCTGCATCCAGGGCAAGGGCATCGTCAACTCCATCTCCATGAAGGAGGGCGTCGACAAGTTCAAGCACGAGGCCAAGCTGGTCAAGCGCTACGGCGCCGCCGCCGTGGTCATGGCCTTCGACGAGAAGGGCCAGGCCGACACCTACGCACGCAAGATCGAGATCTGCGAGCGCGCCTACCGCGTGCTGGTCGACGAGGTGGGCTTTCCGCCCGAAGACATCATCTTCGACCCGAACATCTTCGCCATTGCCACCGGCATCGAGGAGCACGACAACTACGCGGTCGACTTCATCAACGCCGTGCGCTGGATCAAGGAGAACCTGCCGGGCGCCAAGGTGTCGGGCGGCGTGAGCAATGTGAGCTTCAGCTTCCGCGGCAACGACCCGATGCGCGAAGCGATCCACACCGTGTTCCTGTACCACGCGATCCAGGCGGGCATGGACATGGGCATCGTCAACGCCGGCATGGTCGGCGTGTACGACGACCTGGAGCCCACGCTGCGCGAGCGCGTGGAAGACGTGGTGCTCAACCGCCGCCCTGACGCCGGCGAGCGCCTGGTCGAAGTGGCCGAAACCGCCAAGAGCGGCGCCAAGGACGAGAGCAAGCGCCTCGAATGGCGCGGCACGCCCGAGCACCCGGTGCACGTCAACCAGCGCCTCTCGCATGCCATGGTGCATGGCATCACCGACTTCATCGTCGAAGACACCGAAGAGGCCTACCAGCAGATCCTGGCCAAGGGCGGCCGCCCGCTGCACGTGATCGAAGGCCCGCTCATGGACGGCATGAACATCGTGGGCGACCTGTTCGGCGCCGGCAAGATGTTCCTGCCGCAGGTGGTCAAGTCGGCGCGCGTCATGAAGTCGGCCGTGGCCCACCTCTTGCCCTACATCGAGGAAGAAAAGCTGCGCGATGAGGCCGCGGGCCGCGACGTGCGCACCAAGGGCAAGATCATCATCGCCACCGTGAAGGGCGACGTGCACGACATCGGCAAGAACATCGTGACCGTCGTGCTCCAGTGCAACAACTTCGAAGTGGTGAACATGGGCGTGATGGTCCCGTGCCACGAAATTCTGGCGCGTGCCAAGGTCGAGGGCGCGGACATCGTGGGCCTGTCGGGCCTCATCACGCCGAGCCTCGAAGAGATGCAGTACGTGGCCGGCGAGATGCAGCGCGACGACCATTTCCGCATCAAGAAGATCCCGCTCATGATCGGCGGCGCCACCACCAGCCGCGTGCACACCGCCGTGAAAATTGCGCCGCACTACGAAGGCCCCGTGGTCTACGTGCCCGATGCTTCGCGCAGCGTGAGCGTGGCGCAGTCGCTGCTCAGCGACCAGGCCACCGCGTACATCGACGAGATCAACGCCGACTACGCCAAGGTGCGCACCCAGCACGCCAACAAGAAGCAGGTGCCGATGTGGCCGCTGGCCAAGGCGCGCGCCAACAAGACGCCGGTCGACTTCGCGCACTTCGTGCCCACGGTGCCCAAGTTCATCGGCCGTCGCGTGTTCAAGAACTTCGACCTCACCGAGCTGGCCAAGTACATCGACTGGGGCCCGTTCTTCCAGACCTGGGACCTGGCCGGGCCGTTCCCCGCCATCCTGAAGGACGACGTCGTCGGCACCGAGGCCGTGCGCGTGTACGCCGACGGCCAGCGCATGCTCAAGCGCCTCATCGAAGGGCGCTGGCTCAGCGCCAGCGGCGTGGTCGGCTTCTGGCCCGCCAACACCGTGAACGACGACGACATCGAGCTGTACACCGACGAGACGCGCAGCGAAGTCGCGCTCACCTGGTACGGCATGCGCCAGCAGACCGAGAAGCAGATGATCGACGGCGTGATGCGCCCCAGCCGCTGCCTGGCCGACTTCGTTGCACCGAAAGACAGCGGTGTGAAGGACTACGTCGGCGTGTTCGCCGTCACGGCCGGGCTGGGTGTCGAGAAGAAAGAGAAGTTCTTCATGGACGACCTCGACGACTACTCGGCCATCATGCTCAAGGCGCTGGCCGACCGGCTGGCCGAGGCCTTTGCCGAGGCGCTGCACCACCGCGTGCGCACCGACCTGTGGGGCTACGCGAGCAACGAAGGCCTGAGCAACGACGACATGATTGCCGAGAAGTACCGCGGCATCCGTCCCGCGCCCGGCTACCCGGCCTGCCCCGACCACAGCGTGAAGGGCCCGATGTTCGACCTTCTGAACTGCGCGGACATTGGCATGACCCTGACGGAGAGCCTCGCTATGATGCCCGCCGCCAGCGTGAGCGGCTTCTACCTCGGTCACCCCGATGCGACGTACTTCAACGTCGGCAAGATCGGGCACGACCAGTTGCAGGACCAGGCGGCGCGGCGCCACACGAGCGAAGCGGAGCTCGAGCGCCTGCTCGCGCCGAACCTTTGAACCTGCCGGTCGGCCGGCCCACCGGTGTGACCGGCCACGGGAGTTGATATTCAGAAGCTGATCTTTGCCGCCGCGCACTACGCCCAGTTCGCGATCTTCGTGATCGCCTGCTGGGGGGCCGGCCGCGCGGTGCTCGCGCGCCTGCGTCCCCCGTCGCGCCGCGACGCCTGGCTCGAAGCCGCCATGGCGGCGGCACTCGGCGTCGGCCTGTACATCTGTGCCTTCCAGGCGCTGGCCATCTTCGGACTCTTCCGTCGCGAGGCCACGCTGGGCCTGGTCGGTGCGGGCGTCGTGGCCGCCGCGTGGCAGTGGCGCGGCTGGCGCGCCGACATCCGCGCACTGCGCGCGGCCGCGCCCGTCACCCCACCTTGGAGCCGCTTCGAGCGCATCGCCGCCCTCGCGCTGGCGCTGGTCGCGCTGCCGGCGCTGGTGGCGCCGCTCGCGCCGCCGGCCGCCTTCGACGAGCTCATGTACCACCTGCCCTACGCACGCCTGGTGGCGCAGCAGGGCACGCTGGGCATCCACGACTGGCTGCGCTACCCCTGGTTCCCGTACAACTACAACCTGCTGTACGCCGCCGCACTGCAGGTGGGCGACGACGTGCTGCCGCACTTTCTCAACGCGCTGGCGGGTGCGCTGTCGGTGGTGATGATTTTCCGCATCGGCATCCTGCACGCCAACCGGCTCACCGCCTGCATCGGCGCGGCCATCTGGCTGGGCATGGGCGACTACGCCAACGCGCTGATCGACATGGGCGTCGCGCTGTTCGTGCTGACCGCCTTAGTGGCGCTGTGGTGGTGGCGCGAATCCGAACCCCTGCGCGACGGCACGCGCTGGCTCTCGCTGGCGGCGTTCTGCCTCGGCGTGGCGGCGGGCTCCAAGTACCAGGCGCTGATCTTCCTGCCGCTGGTGGCGCTGTTCGTGTTGCGCCACGAGCGCCGCGTGTGGCGGGCCTGGGCGCCGGCGCTGCTGTGCTTTTTGATCCCGTGCATCTACTGGTACGCGCGCAACGCCATCATGACGGGCGACCCCTTCAACCCGATCGGCGCGCGCGTGTTCGGTTTCAGCGAATGGATTCCGGCCGACTACGTGCAGCAGGTGGCCGACGTGCGCGACCACGCCGAGATGCCCAACGCGCTGATCTGGTCCGTGTTCCTCGCGCCCTTCAGCGTGTGGTGGAAGCGCTCTGCCGCCGTGCGCGCGGCGGGCTGGTTCTGCCTGTACTCCGTGGCCGTGTGGGTCGTGACCTCGCGCTACCCGCGTTACCTCATGGCCTCGTTCCCGCTGCTGGCGCTGACCGCCGCCGTGGGCTGGCAGGCACTGGGCAGCGGGATCGCGGCGGGCGTGCGTCGCCTGCGCGGTGCCCCGACGGCAACATCCAACAGCTCGCGCAGCGGCGCGGGTATCGGCGACTGGGTCGTCGTACTGCTGCTGGCCGTGCTGGCCGCCGTGTCGGTCGGCCAGACGGCCACCAAGGTGTCGATGATCTCGCTCACGCCCGAGAGCCGCGAAGCCTTCCTGCGCAAGCACGTGCCGGGCTACGGCGTGATGGACTATGTGCGCCGCCACGTGACCGGCCGCGTGTATCAGATCGCGCTGAACGAGGCGATCTACTACGGCCCCAACCCGATCTGGGGCGACACGCTCGGGCGCTGGCGCTACCGCGACTACCTGCTGCTGTCGCCCGGCGACACCGCGCGCAAGCTGGCCGCCGAGGGCTTCACCACCGTCGTCATGTCGCCCGAGATGGTGAAAGTGCTCAGTGCGCGGCCCGACTTCGACAAATACTATGGCCTGCTGCACGAACAAGACGGCAGCCGGGCCTACCGACTCCTTCCGGCGACCGCCCTGACCGCACCATGACCGACCTCCGACCCGCTCCCGTGTCCGCCATGCCGCGCATTGCCGCCGTCATCCCCTGCTTCAACGAGGCACTGGCCATCACCCAGGTGATCGAAGGCTTCCGCGCGGCGCTGCCCGGCGTCGAGGTCCACGTCTTCGACAACAACTCCACCGACAACACGGCCGCCGTGGCCCGCGCGGCCGGCGCGATCGTCACGCACGTCACCGCGCGCGGCAAGGGCAACGTGGTGCGGCGCATGTTCGCCGACGTCGAGGCCGACATCTACGTGATGGTCGACGGCGACGCCACCTACGACACCACCGCCGCGCCGCGCCTTATCGCGCGGCTGGTCGAAGGCAACCTCGACATGGTGGTCGGCAGCCGCGTCGACGACGGCCAGGACGCGCTCACCTACCGCGCGGGCCACCGCTTCGGCAACTGGCTGCTCACGGGCACCGTGGCACAGCTCTTCGGCGGCGGCCTCACCGACATGCTCTCGGGCTACCGCGTGTTCTCGCGCCGCTATGCCAAGTCGTTCCCGGCGCTGTCGCAGGGCTTCGAGATCGAGACCGAGCTGACCGTGCACGCACTCGAACTGCGCATGCCCTACGCCGAGGAAGGCACCGCCTACAGCACGCGCCCCGAGGGCTCGCACAGCAAGCTCTCGACCTACCGCGACGGCTGGCGCATCCTGAAGACCATCGGCAAGCTGTTCGTGAGCGAACGGCCGCTGCAGTTCTTCTCGATCGTCGCCGCGGTGCTCGCGATCGGTGCGCTCGCGCTGGCCGTGCCGCTGTTCATGACCTACGCCCACACCGGCCTGGTGCCGCGGCTGCCCACGGCGGTGCTCGCCACCGGCGCAATGCTGGCGGCGCTGCTGTCCTTTGTCTGCGGCGTGGTGATGCACACCGTCACGCTCGGCCGGCAGGAGGCCAAGCGGCTGCGCTACCTGGCGCAGCCTTGCGTGCGCGAGAGCCTGCGCAGCCGATGAAGATCGGGCGCGAGTTCCTGTCGTTCGCCGTGGTCGGCGCGGCGGGGTTCGTGGTCGACGTGGTGGTGCTGTACCTGCTGGCGCCGCTGCTGGGTTGGTACGGCGCCCGGGTGCTGTCTTTCCTGGCGGCCGCGACAGCCACCTGGGCGCTGAACCGCCGCTACACGTTCAGCGCGCGGCGTGCCAGCAACGGCTCGGGCTCGGTGCTCCGCGAGTACCTGGGCTATCTCGTGACGATGCTGGGCGGTGCGGTCGTCAACTACGGCGCCTATGTGTTCGTGCTGCATGAGATGAGTGGGACGTGGGCGCCTGCCCTCGGCGTGGCGCTGGGCAGCTGCGCGGGGCTGGTGGTGAACTTCCTGTCTGCGCGGTATCTGGTGTTTCGCGCGAAGTAGCCGTCTTTCTCCCTCCCCCGCTGGGGGAGGGCTGGGGTGGGGGCGGGGCACGCGGCGCATCCATCGGGCGCTCTGCCTGCCCCCATCCCGACCTTCCCCCAGAGGGGGAAGGAGAAAGAGAAGCGCTGGCGTTCAGTGCCCGCCCGACACCACCACCGGAATCTCCGTCGCAGGCGGCGTGTTGCGGCTGCGCCCGCAGCGCACGAGGCCGTCGATCATCACCATGCCCACGCCCGGGATGTCGCCCAGCTGCACGCTCTCAAGCAGGCCCGGCGCGGGTGAATGCTGCGCGCGGTCCATGAAGACGAAATCGGCATCGCGACCCACTTCGATCAGCCCGCAGTTGAGCTTGCGGATCTTCGCCGTGTTGCCCGTCGCGAAGCAGAACACCAGCTCGGCCGGGATGTTCGCGATCGACGACAGCATTGCCACCATGCGCAGGATGCCCAGCGGTTGCACGCCCGAGCCCGCGGGCCCGTCGGTGCCGAGGATCACGCGGTGCGGGCACTTCAATTCAAGGGCCGCCTTGGCCGCCGCAATGGCGACCTTCTCATTGCCGTTGTGCACGATCTCGATGGCGCGCGTGCTCTTCTCGCACAGCTCGCACACATGCGCCTCGGGCAGCGAGGTGTGGCCGCCGTTGATGTGGCCGATGATGTCGGCGTCGGCTTCGAGCACCACGTCCTTGTCGATCAGGCCCGAGCCCGGGATCGACGGGCCGCCCGTGTGGATCGTGCTCTGGATGCCGTACTTGCGCGCCCACGCCACCATTTCCTTGGCCTCGTAGCCGGCCTTCACCGAGCCCAGGCCCACTTCGCCCAGGAGGCCCACGCCGGCTTCGGCGAGTTCCTTGAAGTCGCTCTCGACCATGCCCTTTTCGATCACCGGCGCGCCGGCGAGAACTTTCACGCCGCCGGGGCGGAAGTTGTCGAACGCCCGCTGTGCGGTGACGGCCAGTGCCTTCAGGCCGACGATGTCTTTCGGGCGGCCAGGCAGGTGCACTTCACCCGCGGAGATCATGGTCGTCACGCCGCCGTGCATGGTCGAATCGATCCAGCCGATCTGGCCCTGGCGCGGCGTCCAGTCGCCGAACACGGGGTGCACGTGGCTGTCGATGAGGCCGGGCGCCACGCAGGTCTTGCGCGCGTCGATGACGGTCTGTGCACCTTCGAGGTCGCAGTCTTTTTCCTTGCCGATCGCGACGATCAGGCCGTCGTTCACCACGAGGGTGTCGGCGTCGAGGATGGGCTTGTCGATGTCGCCCGAGAGCAGCAGCCCTATGTTCTTGATGACGACCTTGCCCGACTTTGCGCCGGCTGCGATTTCTGCCATTTCGTGGTGTCCTCGTGGGGTGGGGTGGTGTTGTCTTGTTCCTGGATGTCGTCCGCGCGCACGGTGCGCAGCAGGGTCTCGATCACGAAATCTTCCCAGTGCCTGATCGCCTCGGGCGACTCCATCGGCTCGCCGAGGAAGGCCGTGAGCGTGTGCCGGTTCGAGGTGTAGAAATAGCCGGTGGACGCAATCAGCAGGTAGATGTCGCGCGCCACGAGGTCGGTGCGGAACAGGCCCTGAACCGCACCGCTGGCCAGGATTTCCGCAATGATGGCCACCGCCCGCGACGAGTACTCGCGCGCCCGCAGCGACTTCGAGATGTGCCGCCCCTTGTGCAGGTTCTCGGTGTTCAGCAGGGTGACGAACTCGGGGTTCTTGCGGTAGTAGCCGAGCACGAAGCGGATGACTTCGGTGAGCGCTTCCACGGGCCGCGAGGCGTCGAGCGCGATCGCGGCTTCGGCGTCGTCCATGCGCTGGTAGATGCCTTCGAGCACCGCGATGAACAGGCCCTCTTTGCTGCCGAAGTAGTAATAGATCATCCGGTCGTACGACTTGGCGGCCTTGGAGATCTTCTCCACGCTGCCGCCGTCGTAGCCGTACTTGGCGAACACCTTGGTCGCCGCCTTGAGGATGCTGTCGCGCGTGGCCTGGGCCGCGGCCTCGCGCACGCCGGTGCGGCGCTGGGGCTTGGGCTTGCTGACGGAGCGGGAGTCGGCCATCGTGCGCGCAGCGCCTCTTCTGTTGCTTGCTTACTTCTCGGCGAACGCGCGTTCGACCACGAAGTCGCCCGGCGTCGAGGTGTTGCCTTCCTTGAAGCCGCGCTTTTCCAGGATGTGCTTCAGGTCGACCAGCAGGCCGGGGCTGCCGCACAGCATCACGCGGTCTTCTTCGACGTTGAGCGGGGGCAGGCCGAGGTCGTCGGTGAGCTTGTTGCTCTCGATGAGGTCGGTGACGCGGCCCTGGTTGCGGAACTCCTCGCGCGTGACGGTCGGGTAGTAGAGCAGCTGCTTCTCGATCATCTCGCCCAGGATCTCGTGCTTGGGCAGGTGGTCGGTCACGAGGTCGTGGTACGCCAGCTCGTCGACCTGGCGCACGCCGTGCACCAGGATGACTTTTTCGAACTTCTCGTAGGTCTCGGGGTCGCGGATGATGCTCATGAAGGGCGCCAGGCCGGTGCCCGTGCCGAACAGGTACAGGCGCTTGGCCGGCAGCGTGTAGTCGATGAGCAGCGTGCCCGTGGGCTTGCGGCCCACGATGATGGTGTCGCCCACCTGGATGTGCTGCAGCTTCGAGGTGAGCGGGCCTTCTTCGACCTTGATGCTCAGGAACTCGAGGTGCTCCTCGTAGTTGGGGCTCACGATGCTGTACGCGCGCAGCAGGGGCTTGTTGTTGACCTTCAGGCCGATCATCGTGAAATGACCGTTCGAGAAGCGCAGCGACGGGTCGCGCGTGGTGGTGAAGGTGAACAGGCGGTCGGTCCAGTGGTGGACGCTCAGGACGCGTTCTTCGCTGAATGCACTCATACAGAACTCAAGTGTTGGTTGAAGACAGGAAAGGGTGGCTGAGCCGAAATGCACGCCTTTGGGGCGTCCGCCATCGGCCGGCTAGCAACCCTCCATTGTCGTTGGTCGGAAAAACCCCGATGAACACCGCGAGAAAACACCATTGCAAGCATCGGGCCTGTTTGCTACATTGACCTTTAATGTAGTGAACGCAACATGAAAGTGTAGGGGATGCTACACAAACGACAGCCGGCGCACAAGCACTTGCACGGCACGTTTGTTGCAAACCTCCGGAGCCTGAAGACCCGCTCCGACAGCACCACACCACGAGATCGCCCCGATGACTGAACACACCAAGACAGACGGATTGCCTGGCATGGACATGCCTCTGGTTGCCGAGGCCGGCAGCACCGCCTTCGGCAAGGCGCCGCCGCGCAACGAGAAGATGAGCACCGCCAAGGTCGAGTGCAACGCCTGCCCGGTGCTGTGCCAGATCTCCGACGGCCGCACCGGCGCCTGCGACCGCTACGCCAACCGCCAGGGCGTGCTGGTGCGCGTCGATCCCGTGGTGCTGCTGCGCCGCACGCTCGCCAGCGAACAGCCGGCGCTGGTGCCCTTCGATCGCCCTGGTGCCGAAGTGGCCGAGGCCGAGGCCACGCCCGACTGGAACGGCGACCTGCTGCACGCCGACGAGGTCTTCGTCACCGGCGTGGGCTCGTCCACCACCTACCCCGACTACAAGCCCGCGCCCTTCATCGTGGCCTCCAAAGCCCAGGGCGTCGACATGGTCACCGTCGTCACCGAAGGCATCTTCAGCTACTGCAGCTTCAAGGTGAAGATCGACACCGACCGCTTCCTGGGCGCCGAGCAGGCCAACGTGCGCTACAAGGGCGAGGTCGTAGGCCATGTCACCACGGCCGAGTACGGCTCGCAGATGCTGTCGCTGGGCGGCGTGCACCACCTCACGGGCGGCAGCAAGAAAGAGGGCCGCATGACGGCCGAGCTGATGCAGCTGCTGGGCAACAAGCAGGCGGTGGAATGCACCATCGACGGCGGCGCCAGCCTCGTCGTCCAGGCCGGCAAGGCGCCCATCGTCAACGGCGTCGAAGAACAGCGCATGCGCGTGGGCTGCGGCTCGGCGGCCGTGGGCATCTTCGCGCGCCAGTTCGCCGGCGTGGCCGACGAGGTGGTGGTGGTCGACGACCACATCACCGGCGTGCTCACCGAGCACCAGGCCGGCCGCTGCCTCGACATGACGCCCTCGGGCATCCAGATGCTGGGGCGCAAGTCGACGCCGGGGCGCTACTTCCAGGTCGCGAACCCGGGCAACGGCTGGGGCGGCACCGACATCGCCGACCCGCTTTCGATCATCGAAGGCTGGGAAGAGGGCGTGGCCCGCCCCGGCCTGCGCCTGCTCATGACCTCGACCACCGGCGAGCACGCGCAGTGGTACGTGCTCGATGACGCACTCAAGCCTATCGAACAGGAGATGCCACCCGAGGTGCGCCGCATCGTCGATCGCATCGGCGAGAACTGCGAGCCTTCGCTGTGCACCGTGCTGTTCCTCGGCGGCGCCGGTGGCAGCCTGCGTGCGGGCGTCACCGAAAACCCGGTGCTGCTCACGCGCGCCATCAAGCGCGCGCTGGTCAACGTCACCTGCGGCGGCGCGCCGGCCTATGTGTGGCCCGGCGGCGGCATCACCGTGATGGCCGACGTCATGCGCATGCCCGACCACAGCTTCGGCACCGTGCCCACGCCGGCCATCGTCGCGCCCATCGAGTTCAGCATGCGGCGCGCCGACTACGAGGCGCTCGGCGGCCACGTCGAACACATCTTCCCGCTCGAACAGGCGCTCGCGCGCGGTGCGTGGCAGGAAGACGGCGCACCGCTGGCGCGCCAATGGCTCGTCATCGACGATGCCAATCCGTGGCCCTTGGGTCACGCCCCCATGCTGGGCTGATTCATGTCCGCCCAACGTACAGCGCTCGACGCGAGCCGCTGGCATTTCAACCACGGCCCGATCGACATCGTGGCCGAAGCACACGGCGATCCGTACGCCGTCGCCGCCGCGCACGACGCGGCCTGGGCGCGCTTCGGCCATGTGCTGGATGAACTCGTGCGCGAGCTGCCGCAGCTGCGCCTGCCTGTCACTGAACGTCAGCGCCCGCGCGGCGTGGTCGCGCGGCGCATGTGGGACGCCTGCGACGCGTTTTCGCCGCTGTTCCTCACGCCCATGGCGGCCGTGGCCGGCAGCGTGGCGCAGGAACTCATCGCCTTCTACGACCGGCCCGGCGTCGAGCGCGCGTGGATCAACAACGGCGGCGACATCGCGCTGCACCTCGCGCCTGGCCACTCCGCGCGCGTGGGCGTGTTCGCCGATCTCGCACGCTTCGACTGGCGCGACAGCCGCGTGCTGACCACCGACGGCCAGTTCGAGCTGCACGCCGACCAACCCGTGCGCGGCGTTGCCACCAGCGGCTGGCGCGGGCGCAGCTTCTCGCTGGGCATCGCCGACAGCGTGACGGTGTTGGCCGCCACCGCGGCGCAAGCCGATGCCGCCGCCACCGTGATCGCCAACGCCGTCGATGTGGCCGACGCGCTCATCCAGCGCAAGCCCGCCAGCGACTGCAAGGACGACAGCGACCTCGGCGACACCCTCGTCACCGTCGACGTGCCGACGCTGGCGCCCGCGCAGGTGCACCATGCACTCGATGCGGGCGCGGCCTGTGCCCACGCGCTGCAGAAAAGGGGGCTCGTGTGGGCTGTTCTGCTCGTTTGCCAGGGGCAGTGGCGGCTGGTGGAACCCTTATGCTCGAAGTCGCTGGACGTCGCGCTGCCCGAAGCAGTTGGTTCAGTATTTGCTTAACGAAAAGCAAGGTTCTTTTTCATGATCGAAATCCGTCGCGTCTTCACCCATGTCGAGCACATCCACCACGAGTTCGGCCCGCGTGCCGACACCCCGCTGGTGCGCGGTGCCATCGGCGCGGTGCTGACCAATCCTTTCGCGGGCCGCTACGAGCCCGACATCCTGCCGATGATGGCGCTGCTCGACCCCGTGGGCGTCGACATGGCGCACCAGCTGCACGCCGCCATGGACGTGCCGCTCGAGCAGATCGCCACCTACGGCAAGGGCGCCATCGTCGGTGCCGACGGCGAGCTGGAGCACGGCGCGCTGTGGCATGTGCCCGGCGGCTACGCGATGCGCGAACTGCTCGGCTGGAAGGGCAGCCGCGCCGCCTACACCGCAGGCAAGGCCGAAGAGAAAACCGGCCAGCCCGGCAACGCGCTGTCGATCGTGCCCTCGACCAAGAAGGTCGGCCCGCCCGGCGCCACGCTCGATGTGCCGCTCACCAACATCAACGCCAGCTACGTGCGCGGCCAGTTCGACGCCATCGAAGTGCGCGTGCCCGGTGCGCCCCTGGCCGACGAGATCGTCTTCATCCTCGCGATGAGCACCGGCTACCGCGTGCATGCGCGCGTCGGCGGCCTGCTCGCGAAGGACATCAGCAAGTGGGACGGCCTGCGCTGAGCCCACAAGACAAGAGACAAGACAAGGAACACACAGCACATGACCGCCAACATCCGCAAGCTCGTCATCCAGGTCGATGAAACCCGCAAGGAAATGGGGCAGGACGTGACGCCGCCCACGCGCCGCGCCGTCGCCATCGCCGTCATCGAGAACCCCTACGCCGGCCGCTACAGCGAGAACCTCGACGAACTCATCGCCATCGGCGAAGAGCTCGGCGCGCTGCTCGGCCAGAAGGCTGTGAAGGCGCTGGGCATCGAGCCCGGCCAGGTGCAGAGCTACGGCAAGGCCGCCATCGTCGGCGAGCGTGGCGAGCTGGAGCATGCCGCCGCCATCCTGCATCCCAAGCTGGGCGCACCGCTGCGCGTGGCGGTCGAGAAGGGCGCCGCGCTCGTGCCCTCGGCCAAGAAGCAAGGCACGCTGGGCACCGCCATCGACGTGCCGCTGGGCCATAAAGACGCCGCCTTCGTGCGCAGCCACTTCGACGCCATCGAGGCCCGCGTGGCCGACGCGCCGCGCGCCAACGAAATCGTCGTCGCCGTGGCCGTCACCGACAGCGGCCGTCCGCTGCCGCGCGTCGGCGGGCTGCAAGCCAGCGAAATCAAGGGCGAAGACGGTCTTCGTTGACCTGTCATTGCATCGTCGTTACCGCATCGTGTTTTCTGTTCGAACTTCTAGGAGCTTCCCGATGAATCCATTGCGCCATGTCTTCTGCGCCGCTTCCGTCGTCACGCTGGCTTCGGCCCTGGTCCCCGCGCATGCGCAGGGCGTGATCAAGATCGGCGAAATCAACAGCTACAAGGCGCAGCCCGCCTTCCTCGAGCCCTACAAGAAGGGCATGGAACTCGCGGTCGACGAGATCAACGCCAAGGGCGGCGTCAACGGCAAGAAGCTCGAGCTCATCAGCCGCGACGACAACGCCAACCCCGGCGATGCCGTGCGCGTGGCCGAAGAACTCATCTCGCGCGAGAAGGTCGACGTGCTGGCCGGCGCCTTCCTGTCGAACACGGGCCTGGCGCTGACCGACTTCGCCAAGCAGAAGAAATTCTTCTACCTCGCCGCCGAGCCGCTGACCGACAAGATCGTCTGGAGCAACGGCAACAAGTACACCTACCGCCTGCGCCCCTCGACCTACATGCAGGTCGCGATGCTGGTGCCCGAGGCGGCCAAGCTCAAGAAGAAGCGCTGGGCCATCGTGTACCCCAACTACGAATACGGCCAGTCGTCGGTCGCCACCTTCAAGACCTTGCTGAAGGCTGTGCAGCCCGACGTCGAGTTCGTCGCCGAGCAGGCACCGCCGCTGGGCAAGGTCGATGCGGGCAGCGTGGCGCAGGCCCTGGCCGATGCCAAGCCCGATGCCATCTTCAACGTGCTGTTCGGCGCCGACCTCTCCAAGTTCGTGCGCGAAGGCAACACGCGCGGCCTCTTCAAGGACCGTGAAGTCGTGAGCGTGCTGACCGGCGAGCCCGAGTACCTCGACCCGCTGAAGGACGAGGCCCCCAACGGCTGGATCGTCACCGGCTACCCCTGGTACGGCATCAAGACCGCCGAGCACAAGGCCTTCAACGACGCCTACCAGGCCAAGTTCAAGGACTACCCGCGCCTGGGTTCGGTGGTGGGCTACAGCGCCATCTACTCGATCGCGGCCGGCGTGAAGAAGGCCGGCAGCACCGACACCGAGAAGCTCGTCGCAGCCTTCAAGGGCCTGCAGGTCGACACGCCCTTCGGCAAGATCAGCTATCGCGCCCAGGACAACCAGTCCACCATGGGCGCGTACGTCGGCAAGACCAAGAACGACGGCGGCAAGGGCGTGATGGTCGACTACGTGTACCTCGACGGCGCCAAGTTCCAGCCGACGGACGACGAAGTGAAGAAGATGCGCCCCGCGGACTGATTGCGCGCGGTTCCCGCAACGCGCCTGCCGTCGGTCGATGACGGCGGGGCGCGGTGTCTCCAGTTTCCTCAGGGTCTTTCATGAGCTTTTCAGGCTTCGTTGTTCAGTTGCTCAACGGGTTGGCTGGCGCGTCCTCGCTGTTCTTGGTGGCGGCCGGCTTGTCGTTGATCTTCGGCGTGACGCGCATCGTCAACTTCGCCCATGGGTCGTTCTTCATGGTGGGCATCTACACCGCGTACACGCTCGTCGAGAAGCTCGGCCCGAGCGTGGGCTTCTGGCCTGCGCTGCTGATCGCCGCGCTCGCGGTGGGCGTGCTGGGTGCGCTCATCGAGGTGCTGCTCTTGCGCCGCATCTACAAGGCGCCCGAGCTGTTCCAGCTGCTGGCCACCTTCGCGCTCGTGCTCGTCATCAAGGACGCGGTGCTGTGGCTCTGGGGCCCTGACGAACTGCTCGGCCCGCGCGCGCCGGGCCTCAAGGGCTCGGTCGAAATCCTCGGCCGCCAGTTTCCGTCCTACGACCTGTTCCTGATCGTCGTCGGCCCGCTCGTGCTCGGCCTCGTCTGGCTGCTGCTCACGCGCACGCGCTTCGGCACGCTGGTGCGCGCCGCCACGCAAGACCGCGAGATGGTCAGCGCGCTCGGCGTCAACCAGGCCTGGCTGTTCACCGCCGTGTTCGCGCTCGGCGCACTGCTCGCCGGCCTGGGCGGCGCGTTGCAGCTGCCGCGCGAACCCGCCACGCTCGAGATGGACCTGAACACCATCGGCGCGGCCTTCGTCGTCGTCGTGGTCGGCGGCATGGGCTCGCTGCCCGGCGCCTACGTGGCCGCGCTGCTCATCGCCGAGATCAAGGCCGTGTGCATCTGGCTGGGCGTGGTGCAGATCTTCGGCATCGACGTGTCGTTCTCCAAGCTCACGCTGATGGTCGACTTTCTCGTGATGGCCATCGTGCTGGTGTGGCGTCCGTGGGGCCTGTTCGGCCGGCCGCAGGCGCCGAGCCGCTACGTCGGCATGCAGGAAGAGCCGCTGCGCCCCCCGAGCACCGCCTACATCGTGGCCGCCGCCGGGCTCGCGCTGGTGCTTGCCGCGCTGCCGCTGCTGACGGCCGGCTCGCCCTACACCACGGTGCTGATGATCGACCTGCTGATCGCCGCGCTGTTCGCCACCAGCCTGCACTTCATCATGGGGCCGGCCGGCATGCACTCCTTCGGCCACGCGGCCTACTTCGGCCTCGGGGCCTATGGCGCGGCGCTGCTGGTGCGCACGCTGCATTTGCCGATGGAGCTGGCGCTCGTGGTCGCACCGCTGGTGGCCGCGCTCGGTGCCTTTGTCTACGGCTGGTTCGCTGTGCGGCTGTCGGGCGTGTACCTCGCGATGCTCACGTTGGCCTTTGCGCAGATCACCTGGGCCATCACCTACCAGTGGGACAGCTTCACGGGCGGCAGCAACGGCCTGACCGGCGTGTGGCCTTCGGAATGGCTGTCGAACAAGCAGGTGTACTACTGGCTCACGCTGGTGCTCGTGGGCGCGGGCGTGTGGTGGCTGCGCCGCGTGCTGTTTTCGCCCTTCGGCTATGCGCTGCGCGCGGGCCGCGACTCGGTGCTGCGCGCCGATGCCATCGGCATCGACGTCAAGCGCATGCAGTGGGCGGCCTTCGTCATCGCCGGCACCGTGGCCGGCCTGGCCGGTGCGCTCTACGCGTTCTCCAAGGGCAGCATCTCGCCCGAGAGTTTGTCGGTCGGCAAGTCGGTCGACGGCCTCGTGATGGTGCTGCTGGGCGGCATCCAGACGCTGGCGGGGCCGGTGGTCGGCGCCGTCACCTTCACCTGGCTGCACGACACCGTGGCGCGCAACACCGACTACTGGCGCGCGATGCTCGGCGCCATCATCCTGATCCTGGTGCTGCTGTTCCCGCAGGGCATTGCCGGGTCGATCAAGCAACTCGTCGATCGCTGGCGCACACCGAAGCATGAAACAGACGCAGATGCGAAGCTCAAGGAGGTGAAGGCATGAGCCTCCTCAAAGTAGACAACCTCGGCAAATCGTTCGGCGGCGTGAAGGCCGTGGACGGCATCAGCTTTGAATTGCCCGCGGGCGAACTGCTCGCGCTCATCGGCCCCAACGGTGCCGGCAAGTCGACCACCTTCAACATGGTGAACGGCCAGCTCAAGGCCGACCAGGGCTCGATCACGCTCGACGGCCACGAACTCGTGGGCCGCAAGCCGCGCGAAATCTGGCGCAAGGGCGTGGGCCGCACCTTCCAGATCGCCGAAACCTTCGCCTCGCTCACCGTCGTCGAGAACGTGCAGATGGCGCTGCTCTCGCACGACCACAAGCTGTTCTCGATGTGGCGCCGCGCGGCCGACCACAAGCGCGACGAGGCACTGGCGCTGCTCGACCAGGTCGGCATGAAGGCGCAGGCCGACCGGCCCTGCAGCGTGCTGGCGTACGGCGACGTGAAGCGCGTCGAACTCGCCATCGCCATGGCCAACTCGCCCAAGCTGTTGCTCATGGACGAGCCCACCGCCGGCATGGCGCCCCAGGAGCGCAACTCGCTCATGGCGCTCACCAAGGACCTCGTCATTCAACGCGGCATGGCCGTGCTCTTCACCGAGCACAGCATGGACGTGGTGTTCGCGTACGCCGACCGCATGATCGTGCTGGCACGCGGGCGCCTCATCGCGCAGGGCAAGCCGCTCGAGATCCGCGACCACCCGAAGGTGCAGGAGGTGTATTTCGGCAGCGGCAAGACCTTCGAGAAGATCGCCGAAAAGGCTGCTGCATTGGGAGTTGCCGCATGAGCACACACGAACCTCTTCTGGAAGCCAAGGCGCTGTGCGCCTGGTATGGCGCCGCACAGATCCTTTACGACGTCGACCTCGAAGTGCGGCGCGGCGAAGTCGTCGCGCTCATGGGCCGCAACGGCGCGGGCAAGTCGACCACGCTCAAGACGCTCATCGGCATGCTGAGCAAGCGCCGCGGTGCGGTGCGCTTCCTCGGCCACGACATTTCCAAGAGCGAGCCGCACCACGCAGCGCGCCTGGGCCTGGGCTTCGTGCCCGAAGACCGGCGCGTGTTCACCGACCTCACGGTGATGGAGAACCTCGAGGTCGGCAAGCAGCCCGCGCGCCAGTGGGCCGATGGCACCGCGGCGCCGCTGTGGACGCCCGAGCGCCTGTTCCAGCTGTTCCCCAACCTCGGCGAAATGCCGAACCGCCCGGGTGGCCGCATGAGCGGCGGCGAGCAGCAGATGCTCACCGTCGCGCGCACGCTGATGGGCAACCCGTACCTCGTGCTGCTCGACGAGCCTTCCGAGGGCGTGGCCCCGGTCATCGTCGAGCAGATGGCCAACATGATCCTCGAGCTCAAGGCGCAGGGCGTGAGCATCCTGCTGTCGGAGCAGAACATGCACTTCGCCGAGCTGGTCTCCGATCGCGCCTACGTGCTCGAGAAGGGGCAGATCCGCTACCACGCGACGATGGCCGAGTTGGCGGCCAACGAAGAAGTGCGCAGGGCCTACCTCAGCGTCTGACCGTTTCCTTTCTTCTTTCCCTCAACCCACCGGAGTCCACACCATGCATCGCAGAACCGTCTTGAAGTCCGCCGCTGCCCTTGGGCTCGTCGGCAGCCTCGGCAGCTTTGGGCTCTCGTCCGCTTTCGCGGCCGGCAAGATCAAGCCCGGCGGCAAGGCCGCGCTGATCGTGGTCGATGTGCAGAACTGCTTTCTCGACGGCGGCACGCTCGCGGTGAAGGGGGGCAACGAGGTGATCCCGGTCATCAACGCGCTGGCACCCGCGTTCCAGAACATCGTCGTCACGCAGGACTGGCACACGGCGGGCCACGCCTCCTTCGCGAGCACCTACTCGGGCAAGAAGCCCTTCGAGACGACCAAGCTCAACTACGGCACCCAGGTGCTGTGGCCCGACCACTGCGTGCAGGGCACGGACGACGCCGCGCTCGGCAAGGAGCTGAAGGTGCCGACCGCGCAGCTCATCATCCGCAAGGGCTTCCACAAGGACATGGACAGCTACTCCGCCTTCGAGGAGGCCGACCACAAGACGGCCACGGGTCTGGCCGGCTACCTCAAGGCGCGCGGCATCAAGACCGTGTTCGTCACCGGCCTGGCCACCGACTTCTGCGTGGCCTGGACCGCGATGGACGCGCGCAAGGCCGGCTTCGAGGCCTACGTGATCGAAGACGCCACGCGCGGCATCGACCTCAACGGCTCGCTGGCCGCTGCATGGAAGCAGATGACGGCCAAGGGCGTGAAGCGCATCCAGTCGGGCGACATCCAGGCCGGCTGACGACAAAGTCCGCGGGCCACCGCGGCAACCACGACAACGACAACAACGAAGAGACAGACACGCATGAAGCTTTCGATTTCAAGGCGCACGCTGGTGGCGGGCGGCGCGGCACTGGCGCTCGGCCCCGGCCTGTTGCGGCCGGCGCGCGCGGACAACGGCGTGACCGACAGCACGATCCGCATCGGCCAGTCGGCCGTGTTCAGCGGGCCGGCGAAAGACTTCGGCGTGGACTACCGCGCGGGCATCCAGCTCTACTTCGACCGTGTCAACAAGTCGGGCGGCGTGCATGGCCGCAAGATCGAAATCGTCACCTACGACGACGCTTACGAGCCCGCGAAGACGGCCGTCAACACGGCCAAACTGATCGACGAGGACAAGGTCTTCGCGCTCACCGGCTACGTCGCCACGGGCAACCTCGCGGCCGCGATGCCGCTGGCCGAGAAGGCCGGCGTGCCGATGTTCGCGCCGCTGGTGGGCACCACGTCGTTCCGCACCAAGACGAATCGCTACCTGTTCCACGTGCGCGCGGGTTACGACCTGGAGCTGCGCAAGATCATCAGCCACCTCTCGACCCTGGGCATCCAGTCGATCGCCGTGGTTTATCAAGACAGCGCCTTCGGCAAGTCGAACCTCGCCACCTGCGAGCAGCTGGCCGCCGAATACAAGGTGAAGGTGGTGCAGACGCTGCCCATGGCCATCGCCGCCGAAGACGCGAAGCAGGTGGTCGGCGGGCTGGCCGAAGGCCGCCCCGGCGCCGTCGTGATGATCATGGCCGGGCGCATGACCGAGGTCTTCATCCGCGACTACCGCGCGAGTGGCGCGGCGGCGCCGCTGTACACGCTGTCGGTCGGCATCACCGACGCGGCGGGTTCGGCCAAGCGGCTCGACGGCAAGCTCGCCGGGCTGGTCACGGCCAGCATCGTGCCGCCGCCCGGTGCGCTGCGCGTGCCCATCGTGGCCGACTACCAGCGCGACCGCGCCGAGTTCGGCCAGAAGATCGACAGCTACACCGCGCTCGAGGGCTACATCGTCGCGCGCGTGATGACCGAGGGCCTGCGCCGCGCGGGCAAGGCGCTCACGCGCGACAGCTTCATCGCCGGGCTCGAGAGCATCGGCAGCACGCGCTTCGGCGACTTCCCCATCGACTACAGCGCGAAGAACCACAACGGCTCGACCTTCGTGGACCTGGAGATGTACACCCGTGACGGCCAGTTGCGGCGCTGAGCCGCTGCACCTGCAGGTCAACGGCCGGGCGCACACGCTCACGGGCGTGCCGCGCGAAGCCTCGCTGCTGCACCTGCTGCGCAACGACCTTGGGCTCAATGGCCCGAAGTACGGCTGCGGGCTCGGGCAGTGCGGTGCGTGCACGGTGCATGTCGACGGCGTGGCGGCGCGGTCCTGCGTGATTCCCGCGCATGGCGTGGCAGGGCGCAGCATCACGACGCTCGAAGGCCTGGGCATGCGCGGGCGCTGGCATCCGGTGCAGGCGGCTTTTGAAGATGCGCAGGCTGCGCAGTGCGGCTACTGCCTGAACGGCATGGTCATGCAGGCCGCGGCGCTGCTCGCGCGTGATCCCGGCGCGAGCGAGGCGCGCATCCGCAGCGAGCTGTCGGGCAACCTGTGCCGTTGCGGGACGCACATCGAGATCCTCGATGCGGTGCAGCGTGCGGCGGTGCGCATGCGCGCGGAGACGAAGCCGTGAGCGGTGGGAATTCCCTGTGTTGTTCCCTCTCTCTCTGGGAGAGGGCTAGGGTGAGGGCATCGGCCTTCGCACACGCACAGCCTTTGCCATCGCCGCTGGCCCTCACCCCAACCCTCTCCCAGAGGGAGAGGGGGCAAAACCAATGACGCGCCGCGCCGACCTGCCGCAAACGCGCGCGGAATTTCTCGCCGCCGACGGCGTGCTGCTCGTGGTGCGCGACGCCCCGTCCCCACCACCGCCCGCCAAAGGCCAGCCCGCCTTCATCGCCAGCAACCCCATCGAAGGCGACGAGGTGTTGCTCGCGCTGTGGGACGACGGCAGCGTCTCCGCGCTCAACGGCCACGTCGACCTGGGCACCGGCATCCAGACCGCGCTGGCGCAGATCGTGGCCGAAGAGCTCGACCTCGGCATGCCCTGCGTGCGCATGATGCTCGGCGACACCGCGCGCGCGCCCAACCAGGGCGCGACCATCGCGAGCGCGTCGATCCAGATCCACGCGCAGCCGCTGCGGCTGGCCGCAGCGCAGGCGCGGGCCTGGCTGCTGGCGCGTGCGGCCGAACGGCTGGGCGTGGCCGTCGATGCGCTGCAGGTGCGCAACGGCGTGGTGCGCGTCGCCGAGGCACCAGACCGCCACATCAACTACGCGGACCTCGTGACGCACCAGCGCACCGTGCTGCGGCTCGACCTCGACGCGACACCCAAGAACCCGGCCGACTACCGCCTCGTCGGCACGCGCCAGGCGCGCGTCGACATCCCCGCCAAGCTCGCGGGCGACCTCGTGTTCGTGCACGACATGCGCGTGCCCGGCATGCTGCATGGCCGCGTGGTGCGCCCGCCGTACGCGGGCGCCGACCATGGCGAGTTCATCGGCAACACGCTCGAATCGGTCGACGAATCGTCGATCGCACACATCCCCGGCATCCGCGCCGTGGTCGTGGTCCGCGATTTCGTCGGCATCGTCGCCGAGCGCGAGGAACACGCCGAGCAGGCGATGCGCGAATTGCGCGTGACCTGGAAGCCCTGGCCCGGCATGCCCGACCTGCGCGACGTGGCACAGGCGCTGCGCGACAACCCCTCGACGCAGCGGCTGCTGGTCGACGAGGGCGACGTTGATGGCGCTCTCGCAGCTGCCACGCAGCCGATGCAGCGCACCTACGTGTGGCCGTACCAGATGCACGCGTCCATCGGCCCGTCGTGCGCGCTGGCCGACTGGCAGCCCGCCGATGGCAGCGGCATGCAGCTGCGGTGCTGGGCCGGTTCGCAGAACCCGCACGTGCTGCGCGCCGACCTCGCGAAGCTCATGGGCGTGGACGACGTGCAGGTCGACGTGGTGCGCATGGAGGCCGCGGGCTGCTACGGCCGCAACGGCGCCGACGACGTGGCGGCCGATGCCGCGCTGCTCGCGCGTGCCGTGGGTGCGCCGGTGCGCGTGCAGCTCTCGCGCGAGCAGGAGCATGCGTGGGAGCCCAAGGGCGCCGCGCAACTCATGGAGATCGACGGCGGGCTGATGGCTGACGGTCGCGTCGCCGCTTACGACTTTGAAACCTCGTACCCCTCGAATGGCGCGCCCACGCTGGCGCTGCTGCTCACGCGCACGGTCGAGCCCGTGGCGCAGGCCTACGAGATGGGCGACCGCACCGCGCGCCCGCCCTACAGCTACGACAACCTGCGCGTGAAGGTCAACGACATGGCGCCGATCGTGCGCGCCTCGTGGCTGCGCGGCGTGTCGGCGCTGCCGAGTTCGTTCGCACACGAGTCGTACATCGACGAGCTGGCGACGGCGGCGGGTGTCGACCCGGTGCAGTTCCGCCTGCGGCATCTGGACGACCCGCGCGCCATCGAACTCGTGCAGGCCACCGCGCAGAAGGCCGGCTGGCGCATGCGCACCGGACCGCAGGAGAACGCCGATGGCGGGCTCGGCGAGGGCGGCGACATCCTCTTCGGCCAGGGCTTTGCGTACGCGCGCTACATCCACAGCAAGTGGCCGGGCTTCGGCGCCGCATGGGCTGCGTGGGTGGCCGACGTGGAGGTGAATCGAAAGACCGGCGAGGTGCATGTGCGCCGCGTCGTGGTGGGGCACGACGCGGGGCTGCTGGTCAATCCGGCGGGCGTCGAGCACCAGGTGCACGGCAACGTGATCCAGACCACGAGCCGCGCGCTGATGGAAGAGGTGAAGTTCGCGCCGCAGCAAGGTGCTGCTGCTGGCGGTGCGCAGTTGCCGGGCGTGTTGCCGACCGGCGTGGTCGCGAGCCGCGAGTGGGGCAGCTACCCGATCATCAATTTCCGCGACGTGCCGGTGATCGAGATCATGCACATGCCGCGGCCCGGCGAGCCGTCGCTGGGCGCGGGCGAGTCGTCGTCGGTGCCGGGGACGGCGGCGATTGCGAATGCGATCTTTGATGCGACGGGGGTCAGGTTCAGGTCGCCGCCGTTCACGCCGGAGACGGTGCTGGCCGAGTTGAATCGGGTTTTGCTCCCTCCCCTTCCGGGGGAGGGCGGGGGTGGGGGCGAGCGGCGTTGGAGTGGTGACGCTGCCGTGCCCCCATCCCAACCTTCCCCCGGGAGGGGAAGGAGCAATACAGAAGGCATTTGGCCTCGGCGCAAAGGCCTGTGGGCCACCGGCGCCGCGCTCTTCATCGGCGGCCTCGGCGTCATCGCCGGCCTGCTCGGCTGGCGCTCGGCCATCGCGCCCGTGTCGCTCACCGCACCGGTCTACAGCGAGTCCACCATCGAACGCGGCCGCGTGCTCGCCGCGCTCGGCGACTGCGCCGTGTGCCACACCGCACCCGGCGGCGCGCCCAATGCCGGCGGCCGTGCGATGGAGACGCCCTTCGGCACGCTCTACACGACGAACCTCACGCCCGATGCAGAGACGGGCCTCGGCCGCTGGTCCTTCAGCGCCTTCCAGCGCGCGATGCGCGAAGGCGTCTCGCGCGACGGCCATCACCTGTACCCCGCGTTCCCCTACACCGCCTTCGCGAAGACCAGCGACGACGACCTGCAGGCGCTCTACGCGTACTTCATGGCGATGCCCGCAGTGCGCGCGGAAACGCCCAAGTCCGAACTCAAGTTCCCGTTCAGCCTGCGTCCGCTGATGGCCGGCTGGAACGCGCTGTTCCACGACCCCGCGCCGCTGCAGCCCGTGCCCACGCAGAGTGCCGAGTGGAACCGTGGCGCCTACCTCGTCAACGGCCTGGGCCACTGCGGCGCCTGCCACACGCCGCGCAACGCGCTCGGCGCGGAGCAGGGCGGTAGTGCGGTCCTCTCGGGCGCGATGGTCGATGGCTGGGAAGCGCCCGCGCTCACGCAGCTGTCGAAGGCCGCCGTGCCATGGGCCACCGACGCGCTCTACCGCTACCTGCGCCACGGCCACTCGCCGCGCCACGGCATCGCGGGCGGCCCGATGGCCGAGGTGGTGCGCGAACTCGCGCAGGTGCCCGACGCCGACGTGCGTGCGATGGCCGTCTACCTCGGGTCGTTCAACCCCGAGCCCGTCGCGCAACCGCGGGCGCTCGCGCAGCAGGCCATCGACAACGCCGCGCGCACGCAGGGCCAGCTGCTCGGCCCCGCGCAGCGCATGTTCGACAGCGCGTGCGCGTCGTGCCACCACGACGGCGACGGCCCCACGCTGCTGGGCGTGAACACGCCGCTCGCACTCAACAGCAGCCTCACGAGCACGCGGCCCGACAACCTGCTGCGCACCATCCTCGACGGCGTGCGCGCACCCGCGCACCGCGACATCGGCTTCATGCCGGCGTTCCGCGAGGCGCTCGACGACCGCCAGATCGCCGACCTCGCCGGCTACATGCGCGCCCGCTTCGCACCGCAGGAAGCGGCATGGACCAACCTGCCCGCCGACGTCGCACGCGTGCGGGCCACGCCGAGCCACTGACCCGCTGCGGGCGCGGTTCCGGGGCCGCGGCTACGATGGCGCGCAGCCCTTATTCACGGAGACACCACGCCATGCCACTGAACCTTTCGACCGCTTCCAGCCTGCCCCGCGACGCCGAGCGCGCCACCCTTGTCGGCCGTCTCTGGCAACCCGGCGTGGGCCCGGTGCTGGCGGCCGTG
This sequence comes from Variovorax sp. YR752, assembly GCF_943372545.1. Lineage (NCBI taxonomy): Bacteria > Pseudomonadati > Pseudomonadota > Betaproteobacteria > Burkholderiales > Comamonadaceae > Variovorax > Variovorax sp. YR752. The sequence goes on from NZ_CALRZC010000009.1 coordinate 36,965, forward strand.
CAGGGCGATGGTCTGCACGACCTGTCGAAGCTCGCACCGACCATGAGCGATTTGCTCGAAGGCAAGGGCTCGCCGGCCGAAGCGGTGCGCGCGGCATTGCAGAGTGGCACCGCGCCTCGCATCGCCGCGCTCGAGGCCGTGCTCGCCAACAGCGACGAGAGCACGCGCGACAGCGGCCAGCCCTGGCTGCTCGCACCGTGCGACCTGCAGGTGGTGAAAGCCAGCGGCGTGACCTTCGTCGCGAGCCTGCTCGAACGCGTGATCGAAGAGCAGGCGCGCGGCGATGCCTCGCGCGCCGAGGCCACGCGCGCGGCCATCGGCGATGTGCTCGGCGACAACCTCGCCGACATCGTGCCGGGCTCGCCCGAAGCCATGAAGGTGAAGGACGTGCTGATCGCGCAGGGCATGTGGTCGCAGTACCTCGAGGTCGGCATCGGCCCCGACGCCGAGGTCTTCACCAAGGCGCCGGTGCTCGCGGCCGTGGGCACGGGTGCCGATGTGGGCATTCACGCGGACTCGGCCTGGAACAACCCCGAGCCCGAGGTCGTGCTTGCGGTGAACAGCCGCGGCGAGACGCTCGGCGCTGCGCTCGGCAACGACGTCAACCTGCGCGACTTCGAAGGCCGCAGCGCACTGCTGTTGGGCAAGGCCAAGGACAACAACGCGTCGTGCGCCATCGGCCCGTTCATCCGTCTGTTCGATGCGCACTTCGGTATTGCCGATGTGCGGCGCATCACGGTCGCACTGAACGTGACGGGCCCCGAGGGCTTCACGCTCGAAGGCTCGAGCTCGCTGTCGAAGATCAGCCGCGATCCGCTCGACCTCGTGGCACAGACACTCAACCGCCACCACGCCTACCCAGACGGTTTCATGTTGTTTCTTGGCACGATGTTCGCGCCGACACAAGACCGTCACGGACCGGGGCAAGGATTCACGCATGTCGTGGGCGATCACGTGCGCATTGCCGCGCCTGAATTGGGCGCACTGAACAACCGCGTGGTGCATGCAGATCAAGCGCCTCGGTGGTCTTTCGGCCTCAGTGCCCTGATGCGCAACTTGGCCACTCGCCAGCTGCTGTAGACCGTATTTCTGCACTTTAAAAGCAGATGTACTTCTTTGGAATTCAGAGGCTGCACTTTGCATTCTGTTGCGGTTGACCATGCTTCTTCTTACCCTCAAGATGACTACCATCGCGAGTGGATAAACAAGGGAGTAGCGGTTGCTGTCGAACGAGATCGATCTGTTGCAGACGCCTGTCGAAGGCCCGCTTCCCTGTGGTGAAGATCTGGAATACGACGCCGATTTCATGGCGTTGCAACAGGCGGCCACGGGCAAGCGCGAGCAACAGTTCGGCGACACGATCATTCCCGCCGAACCGCCCGACTGGGCGCGCGTAGACCGCATCGCACGGCAGCTGTGCCTGCGCACGCGCGACCTGCGCGTGCTGGTGCCGCTCACGCTCGCATGGACCGAAAGCCGCGGCTTGCCCGGCTATGTCGACGGGCTGCGCCAGGTCGATGCGGTGCTGCAGACTTTCTGGAACGACGTGCATCCGCGCGTCGTCGATGGCACGAACGAAGACCCGCTGCCGCGCATGAATGCGCTGGCCGCACTGGCCGAAGCCGAAGGGCTCGGACGCAGCGTGCGCGATGCGCGGCTGCTCGAAGACGGTGGCACGGCCATGAGCCTGCGGCAGGTCGAGGCGCTGCTCGATTCGAGCAAGAGCGACCAGGTGGACTACCCCGGCGGCGTCGGCCGCCTGCGCGAGGCCGCACGCCGCGCACACGACAAGGCGGCAGCGCCCGTGGTGGCCCTGCGTGAGGCTTTGGCACTCCTGCAGCGCATCCGCGAGACCTGCGAGCGCGCGCTGGGCCAGAGTTGGGCGCCCGATTTTTCACGGCTCGAGCGGTCGCTGCGCACCGTGGGCCAGTTGCTGCCGGAGCAGCCGCACAGCGAGGTGCCGCAGGCTTCGGCAGTGGGCAGTGCAGAAGACACAAGCGGTGCGGCGCACGTGCACGCACCCGCCGCGCACGCTGCAGCGGCCCCGCCGATGGCCGCGCGTGCGCTGCGCATTCAAGAGATTGAAATATCGGCCCGTGAAGATGTGCAAGTGTTGTTGGAAAAAGCGTGCGAGTTCCTGGAGCGAACGGAACCGAGCCACCCGGCGCCCATGCTGATCCGCAGGGCCCAGCGGCTGCTGGACCTCAACTTCTTCCAGATCATCGAAGAGCTCGTGCCCGAGGGATTGCAAAAGATAGAAAGCCTTGCCGGCCGCCCGTTGAACGGCGGCACCGCATCGCCCTAGCGGTCGTTGCAGCCGGCGCGTCCGAACGCCCCGGCACCGGCCGACCGGTACGACCCATGCATTCAGTTTCAAGAGGAAGCTTATGGCAGACAACCGTGTCAGAAACAGTGGTCAGAAGTTCATTGCGCGCAACCGGGCGCCGCGCGTGCAGATCGAATACGACGTCGAGATCTACGGCAGCGAACGCAAGATTCAGCTGCCTTTCGTGATGGGCGTCATTGCCGACCTCGCCGGCAAGCAGACCGATCCGATGCCCGACCTCGCGGAGCGCGAGTTCATGGCGGTGGACATCGACAACTTCGACGAGCGCATGAAGTCGATCAAGCCGCGCGTCGCGTTCCAGGTGCCCAACACGCTCACCGGCGAAGGCCAGATGAACGTCGACATCACCTTCGACAGCATGGACGACTTCTCGCCCGCGCGCATTGCACGGCAGGTCGATGCGCTGCAGCAGCTGCTCGAAGCGCGCACCGAGCTGTCGAACCTGCTCTCGTACATGGACGGCAAGAACGGCGCCGAGCAACTCATTGCACAGGCGCTGCAGAACCCGGCGCTGCTCAAGTCGCTGGCGTCCGCGCCCAACCCCGCGGTCGCGCAAGCGGCCGCAGATGCCGCAGCAGCAGCCAAGCAAGCCGACGACAGGACCGCACCATGAGCACCGCATCCCAGCAGAGCGCACGCGCGAAGACCGCGACCGTCGAAGCACTCGAACCCAACGAGTTCTCCGACCTTCTTCAGCGCGAGTTCAAGCCCAAGACCGAGCAGGCGCGCGAGGCGGTCGAGAACGCCGTCAAGACGCTGGCCGTGCAGGCGCTCGAGAACACCGTCACCATCTCGAACGACGCCTACCGCAGCGTGCAGGCCATCATCACGGAGATCGACCGCAAGCTGTCGGAGCAGATCAACCAGATCCTGCACCACGAAGATTTTCAGCAGCTCGAAGGTGCATGGCGCGGCCTGCACTACCTCGTGAACAACACCGAGACCGACGAGCAGCTGAAGATCCGCGTCATGTGTGCATCGAAGCGCGAAGTGGCGCGCTCGCTCAAGCGCCACAAGGGCATCGGCTGGGACCAGAGCCCAATGTTCAAGAAGATCTACGAGGCCGAGTACGGCCAGTTCGGCGGCGAGCCTTTCGGCGCGCTGATTGGCGACTTCCACTTCGACCACAGCCCGCCCGACGTCGAGATGCTCGGCGAGATGGCGAAGATTGCCGCCGCCGCGCACTGCCCCTTCATCGCCGGCGCCTCGCCCACCGTGATGCAGATGGACTCGTGGCAGGAGCTGTCGAACCCGCGCGACCTGACCAAGATCTTCCAGAACACCGAGCACACCGCATGGCGCTCGCTGCGCGATTCGGAAGACGCGCGCTACATCGGCCTGGCCATGCCGCGCTTCCTGGCGCGCCTGCCCTACGGTGCGCGCACCAACCCGGTCGACGAGTTCGAGTTCGAGGAAGAAACCGATTCGGCGCTGCACACGCGCTACACCTGGGCCAACTCGGCCTATGCGATGGGCGTGAACATCAACCGCTCGTTCAAGCAGTACGGCTGGTGCACGTCGATCCGCGGCGTGGAGTCGGGCGGCGCGGTCGAGAACCTGCCCACCCACACCTTCCCGACCGACGACGGCGGCGTCGACATGAAGTGCCCGACCGAGATCGCCATCAGCGACCGGCGCGAGGCCGAGCTGGCCAAGAACGGCTTCATGCCGCTGGTGCACCGCAAGAACTCCGACTTCGCGGCCTTCATCGGCGCGCAATCGTTGCAGCAGCCGGCCGAGTACTACGACGCCGATGCCTCGGCCAACGCCAACCTCGCGGCGCGCCTGCCGTACCTGTTCGCATGCTGCCGTTTCGCGCACTACCTGAAGTGCATCGTGCGCGACAAGATCGGCTCGTTCCGCGAGCGCGAGGACATGGAGCGCTGGCTCAACGACTGGATCATGAACTACGTCGACGGCAGCCCCGGCACCTCGTCGCAGGACACGAAGGCCATGAAGCCGCTGGCGGCGGCCGAGGTCCAGGTGGAAGCCATCGAAGACAACCCCGGCTACTACGCCGCCAAGTTTTTTCTCCGGCCGCACTACCAGCTCGAAGGGCTCACGGTGTCGTTGCGGCTGGTTTCGAAGCTGCCGTCCAACAAGAAGGACAGCAGCTAATTCCACTGTCCCGCTACCGGGCAATTCATCGATAACTTTTGGGGGTCAATCATGGCAGTAGACATGTTCATGCGCGTCGAGGGAGCAAACGGTGAGTCCAAAGACTCGAACCACAAGGACTGGACCGACATCAAGTCGTTTGCATGGGGTGCGACGCAGCCTGGCAACATGGTCAGCGGCGGTGGCGGCGGCGTGGGCAAGGCCAGCTTCAACGACCTGCAGGTGCTCGCGCGCATCGACAAGGCCGCGCCTTCCGTGCTCAAGAACTGCGCGAGCGGCAAGCACCTGAGCAAGGTCGAAGTGGCCGTGTGCAAGGCCGGCGGCTCGCAGATCGAATACACGCGCGTCACGCTCGAAGAGGTGCTGGTCACCTCGGTGCAGTACACGGCCGAGCAGGGCTCGGACGCCGTCTTCGTGCAGTACGCCTTCCAGGCCGCGAAGGTGAAACAGCAGTACTGGGAACAGACCGACAAGGGCGGCAAGGGCGCCGAGACGGTGCTGGGCTGGAACATCAAGGAAAACAAGGAAGCCTGATTTCCTTCTTGCGCGGCGGGGCCGTGGCCTGCATGGCCATGCAGCCCTCGCCGGCGGTCTACAGCCGTTTGTCTGTCTCTTGCGGCGGCCCTTCGCGGCGCGCCGCCTTTCACCTTTCAGCCAGTCAACGGGGAAGTTTCATGGGCGATGGGTTTGCAGTGCTGGGCGAGCGCTCCGTGGCCGAGCACACCGAATGGGTACAGCGGCAGATCCGCGCCAGTCCCCAGAACGCCGGCCTGCGCCTTGCCCTGTGCCACTTCCTCGCGCTGCGCGGCGAATGGCAGCGGGCCGAAGACCAGCTCAAGCTCGCGACCAAGCTCGACCCCACGTTCACGCCGGCCAGCGTGACCTGCGCGATGGCGCTGCGGGGTGAGCAAGCGCGCAGCGACTTCTGGGCCGGCGGCGGACGCACGCCGGCCATCGTCTCGGGCAATGCCGACTGGGTCGAGCAGCTGCTGAGCGCCGCCGCGCTGCCTGCCGAGCGCGCCGACGAAGCCGCCGCACTGCGCGAGGCCGTGCGCGACGCTGCCCCCGCGCTGCAAGGCACGCTGACCACCATCGACCGCTCCGACGCGCGCGGCGTGCAGGCGCTCGACGGCGAGCCCACCGCGCACAGCGACTTCGCCTGGCTGTGCGACGGCGACGCGCGCATCGGTGCGGTGCTCGAACTGTTCACGCCCTCGGGCTATGCGTGGCTGCCATTGCCGGCGGTGCGCCGCATCAAGTTCTCGCGCCCGCAGCATCTGGTCGACCTGTTGTGGGCGCCGGCCGAGATCGAGCTGCACGACGGCCGCGGCCTCAGCGCCCTGGTGCCCGTGCGCTACCCGGGCGCGCTCGACCGCCTCGACGACGAGACCGCGCTGGGCCGCCGCACCGACTGGCAACCGCTCGCGGGCGACGACCAGTTCGCGGGCATCGGCCAGCGCACGCTGATCAGCGAGGCCGGCGACCACTCGCTGCTCGACCTGCGGCGCATCGAGTTCGAAGCGGCAGCGGAAGGCGCGGCGCCATGAGTCCCGCCACCACCGACCTCGACGGCGACGCACAAGAGAGCGTCGCGCGCGACCGCCTGCAGCCGGTGCTGCTCGACCGCCTCACCGACAAGGCGCCGCAGAACGGCCAGGAGCGCGCAGGCGCCTTCCTCATGAGCGGCAAGCTGCTGCGCGACTCGGTGCTGCGCGACCTGCAGTGGCTGCTCAACACCACCAACTTCGGCGCCGACCACCGCATCAACGGCATGCCGCGCGCACGCGGCTCGGTGGTGAACTACGGCGTGCGCGGCTGGGCCGGCGGGCGCATGTCGGAGGTCGACTTCGCCGACGTCGAAGCGGCCATCCGCGCAGCCATCATCGACTTCGAGCCGCGCATCATGAAGGACAGCATCGACGTGCGCTGCGTGACCGATGCGACCGACCTGGAGCACCACAACCTGCTCGCGCTGGAGATCCGCGGCACGCTGTGGTCGGTGCCGTACCCGATCGAGTTCATCCTGCGTTCGGAGCTGGACCTTGAAAGCGGGCATATGGTGCTGCGGCCGACGGGAGGGCTGTGATGCGATTGGCCTCTTTCTCACCGGCTCCCCGGAATTACTCCCTCTCCCTCTGGGAGAGGGCGGGGGTGAGGGCCGACGGCCTTGCAACGGGTGGCTGCGTCCTCGAGGCCGCAACCCTCACCCTAACCCTCTCCCGCACGCGGGAGAGGGAACAACGCGGGGGGCGCAGCTAGTGGACGCCAAGCTCCTCGACTACTACAACCGCGAGCTCACCTACATGCACGAGCTCGGGGCCGAGTTCGCGCAGCGTTACCCGAAGATCGCGGGCCGCCTGGGCATGCGCGGCATCGAGGTCAGCGATCCGTATGTGGAGCGCCTGCTCGAAGGCTTCAGCTTTCTCACGGCGCGCATCCAGCTCAAGATGGACGCGGAGTTTCCGCGCTTCTCGCAGCGCCTGTTGGAGGTGGTGTACCCCAACTTCCTCGCGCCGCTGCCCGCGATGGCCGTGGTGCAGATCGACGGCAACCTCAACGAAGGCTCGCTGAAAGCGGGCTACGAACTGCCGCGCCATACGCTGCTGCGCGGTCGCATGATCAAGGGCGAGCAGACGGCGTGCGAGTTCCGTACGGGCCACGCCGTCACGCTGTGGCCGATCAGGATCGCCGACGCCAGCCTGGGCCCCGTGCCGGCCGAGATCGCGCATGCGCTGCCGATGGCGGCGCGCCAGGCGAAGAGCGCCATCACGATCAAGCTCGAAGCCGTGGGCGGCGCACGCTTTGCCGAGATGCCGCTGGAGCGGCTCGAGTTCTTTCTCTCGGGCGCCGAGCTGCATGCGCTGCGCGTGCTCGAACTGGTTGCTCACCACAGCGTGGCCACCGTGTGCCGCGCGGGCCCCGGCAGCACGGCGCGCATCGTGCCGCTGGGCGACGAGGCGATCCGCCACGAGGGCTTCGACCCCGAGCAGTCGCTGCTGCCCTACGACGCGCGCTCGTTCCAGGGCTACCGCCTGCTGCACGAGTACTTCGCCTTTCCCGAGCGCTACCTGTTCTTCAGCGTGAAGAATTTACGCGCGGCGGCCTCGGCCATCGGCGGCACCACGATGGAGATCGTGATCCTGCTCGACCGCGCCGACGCCGACCTGGAGCGGCTGGTCGATGCCAAGCACTTCTCGCTGTTCTGCACGCCCATCATCAACCTCGTGCCGCGCCGCAGCGACCGCATCCCGGTCGGGCCGGGCCAGCACGAGCACCACGCGGTGATCGACCGCACACGCCCGCGCGACTTCGAGATATTCACCGTCGAGCGCGTCACGGGCCACATGGCGAACGGCTCGGAGGAGCGCGAGTTCCGGCCCTTCCTCGGTTCGTTCGCGTCCGACGACGGCGACTTCGGCGCCTACTTCTCGCTGCGCCGCGAGCCGCGCCTGGTGTCCGACCGCGCGCGTGCGCAGGGCACGCGCACCAGCTACACGGGCAGCGAGGTGTATGTGTCGCTGGTCGACCAGCACGACGCACCGTTCCCGCACAGCCTGCGCCACATCACGATCGACGCGCTGTGCACCAACCGCGACCTGCCGCTGCTGCTGCCCACCGGTCTGGAGTCGGACTTCACCTTGCGCGTGTCGGCACCGGTGCGCGGCGTGCGCATCCTGCGCGGCCCGTCGCGGCCGTACCCGGCGCTGGCCGAAGGTGCGCTCACGTGGCGCCTCATCAGCCACCTGGGCCTCAACTACCTGAGCCTGACCGACGTCGATGCCACGCAGGGCGCCGCCGCGCTGCGCGAGATGCTCGACCTGTACGGCAACTTGGCCGACCCGGCCGTGCGCCGGCAGATCCAGGGCGTGCGCTCGATGGCGCTGGGGCCGGTGTTCCGCCGCCTGCCCGAGCCGGGCCCGATCGTGTTCGGGCGTGGCGTGGAGATTGCGCTGCAGATCGACGAGGTTGCGTTCTCGGGCGCGAGCCCGTACCTGTTCGGTGCCGTGCTGGAGCAGTTCTTCAGCCGGCATGTGTCGCTCAATGCGTTCACCGAGTTCGCGTTGTCGAGTTTGCAGCGCGGCGAGATCGCACGCTGGACCCCGCGCGTGGGACGCCGCCCCGCCGTATGAGCACGACCGGCCTCACCGACGACACGATGCCGCGCGTGCTGCCGGCAGAGGCCGAGGTGCGCGACGAGGCGACTGGTGAAGCGCGGGCCCGCACGAAAGCGAAGGCGAAGACCACGCCGCGCCGCGGCGTGCCCGAAGCCGACCCCGTGCTGTGGGCCCAGCTCGTCGAGCAGCCCTTCGAGCACGACCTGTTCATGCTGCTGCGCCGGCTCGATGCGCAAGGCGACCATCCGCTGCTGGGCCGCGCGCCGCGCCCGCTCGACGAGCCGCTGCGGCTGGGGCAGGAGCCTTCGATGGCCTTTGCGCCGTCGAACGTGTCGGGCGTCGAGGTCGACCACGACGGCGCGCCGCGCATCTCAATCTACGGCTTCGGCCTGTTCGGTCCCAACGGCCCGCTGCCACTGCACCTGACCGAGTACGCACGCGAGCGCAAGCGCCACCATGCCGACAACACCCTGAGCGCGTTCGCCGACCTGTTCCATCACCGGCTGATCCTGCTGTTCTACCGCGCCTGGGCCGACGCGCAATCGGTCAACAGCCTGGACCGCCCCGACGGCCATCGCTTCGTCGACTACGTGGCCAGCCTCATGAACATGGGGCAGCCCGGCCTGAAGGCGCGCGACCGCATTGCCGACCACGCGCGCACCCACATGGCCGGGCACCTGGTGCGCCAGACGCGCAACCCCGAAGGCCTCATCCAGATCCTGCGCCTGTACTTCGACGTGCCCGTGCGCGTGGTCGAGTTCGTGGGCGACTGGGTGCGCATCGACGAGCGCCAGGTCAGCCGCATCGGCCTGCTCGGGCGCAACCACCGGCTCGGCAGCGGCGCCACCATCGGGCTGGCGGTGCGCGATGCGCAGAGCAAGTTCCGCCTCGAACTCGGCCCGCTGTCGCAACAGCAGTTCCGCGAGTTCCTGCCGGGCAGTCCGCGGCTGCAGCAGGTGGTCGACTGGGTGCGCCAGTACGTCGGCATCGAATTCGCCTGGGAGCTGCGGCTGGTGCTCAGCAAGCCCGAGGCGCGCGGCATGCGGCTGAGCAGCGACCAGCGCCTGGGCTGGGGCAGCTGGCTCGGCACGCGCCTGTCCGACACCGACGCCGGCGACATGGTGTTCCAGCCCGAGGCGCTCTTTTCCCGCAACGCACCGGCACCTTCATGACCGACATCCGCCGCGTCTCTCTCTTTTCGAAACTGAATCCGATGCTCTACAAGGCATTGGAGACCGCCACTGCGTTCGCCAAGCTGCGCGGCAATGCCTACGTCGAACTCGTGCACTGGCTGCACCAGATCCTGCAGCTGCAGGACAGCGACCTGCTGCGCATCGTGAAGCGCGCCGGGCTCAATCTCGATGCGGTCGAGCAGGACCTCGTGCGCGCCCTCGACCGCCTGCCGCACGGTGCCACGTCGATCAGCGACATCTCCGAGCACGTCGACCACGCCGTCGAGCGCGCGTGGGTGTACGCGAGCCTGCGCTTCGAGGCCACCTCGATCCGCGGTGCCTACCTGCTTGCCGGCATCGTCAAGACGCCGGGCCTGCGCCAGGTGCTCTCGGGCATCTCGCGCGAGTTCGACAAGCTCGTGCCCGATGTGCTGGTCGCGCAGCTCGCGGCGTGGACCGAAGGTTCGCCGGAAGACGACTACGACGCCGCGTCGGATGCGGGCACAGGCGCACCCGTTGCGCAGCACCAGGGCGATGCGCCCGCCGCCGGCGGCTCGGCGCTCGCCAAGTACGCGAGCGACCTCACGGCCAAGGCGCGCGCGGGCGAGCTCGACCCCGTGTACGGCCGCGACGACGAGATCCGCCAGATCGTCGACATCCTCATGCGCCGCCGCCAGAACAACCCGCTGCTCACCGGCGAGGCCGGTGTCGGCAAGACGGCGGTGGTCGAAGGCCTGGCCTCGCGCCTGGCCGCAGGCGACGTGCCGCCTTCGCTGAAGGACGTGTCGCTGTGGGTGCTCGACCCCACGCTGCTGCAGGCCGGCGCGGGCGTGAAGGGCGAGTTCGAGCAGCGGCTGCGCCAGGTGATCGACGAGGTCGAGAAAAGCCCCAAGCCCATCGTGCTGTTCGTCGACGAAGTGCACACGCTGGTCGGCGCGGGCGGCACGGCCGGCACCGGCGATGCGGCCAATTTGCTCAAGCCTGCGCTTGCGCGCGGGCGGCTGCGCACCATCGGCGCGACGACGTGGTCGGAGTACAAGAAGTACATCGAGAAAGACCCGGCGCTCACGCGGCGCTTCCAGACCATCCAGGTGCACGAGCCCACCGAGCCCAAGGCCGTGGTCATGCTGCGCGGCATCTCGGCCGAGCTGGAAAAACACCACGGCGTGCTCATCCTCGATGCCGCGCTCGAAGCGGCCGTGAGCCTGTCGCACCGCTACATTCCCGCGCGCCAGTTGCCCGACAAGGCCGTGAGCCTGCTCGACACGGCGTGTGCGCGCGTGGCGCTGAGCCAGCATGCGCTGCCGGCGGCACTCGAAGATTTGAAGCGGCGCATCGAGGTGCTGGGCATCGAGTCCGGCATCGCGGGGCGTGAGGCGGCGATCGGCGTCGGCGAGCACCAGCGCGTCGAAGACATCGCCGCGCAAGTGGCGGCGGCGCAGGCCGAACTCGCGCTGCTGGAGCAGCGGCGCGTGGAAGAGGCCGCGCTGGTCGAGCGCATCGTCGCGCTGCGCAAGCTGCTGTCGCCTGCGGCGGTGCCGGTGCAGGCGGAAGTGGAAGACAACCACGAAGAAGCGCCCGCCGAGCCCGAGCGGATACCCGAGGAAATCCGCGCCGAACTCAACGAGGCACAAGACCAGCTCGTGCAGCTGCAAGGCGAGACACCGCTCATCCTCGCGGCCGTCGATGCACAGGCCGTCGCCACCGTGGTGGCTGACTGGACCGGCATTCCCATCGGCCGCATGGTGCGCGACGATGCGCAGTCGGTGCTGCGGCTCGGCGACATTCTGTCGGCCCGCGTGGTCGCGCAGCCCGATGCGCTGGAGACCATCTCGCGGCGCATCCGCACCGCGCGTGCGCGGCTGGACAACCCCAACAAGCCCGTCGGCGTGTTCCTGCTCTGCGGCCCCTCGGGCGTCGGCAAGACCGAGACCGCGCTCGCGCTGTCGGAGGCGCTGTACGGCGGCGAGCAGAACCTCGTCACCATCAACATGAGCGAGTTCCAGGAGTCGCACACCGTCTCCACGCTCAAGGGCGCACCGCCCGGCTACGTGGGCTACGGCGAAGGCGGCGTGCTCACCGAGGCCGTGCGCCGCCGGCCCTACAGCGTCGTGCTGCTCGACGAGATCGAGAAGGCGCACCCCGACGTGCACGAGATCTTCTTCCAGGTCTTCGACAAGGGCTGGATGGAAGACGGCGAAGGTCGGCACATCGACTTCCGCAACACCGTGATCATCATGACGTCGAACGTCGGCACCGACCTCGTCATGCAGCTGTGCGAAGACCCGACGTTGCGCCCCGACCCCGAGCCGTTGGCCGCCGCGTTGCGCGAGCCGCTGCTCAAGGTGTTTGCGCCCGCGCTGCTCGGGCGGCTCGTGGTCGTGCCTTACTACCCGCTGCAGGCCGATGCGCTGCACCGGATCATTCGCCTGCAGCTGGACCGCATCGCGGCGCGCCTGCAGGCCAACCACGGCATTGCATTGGCTTACAACGACAGCGCCGTCGCGCTTGTCGCACGCCGCTGCACGGCCATAGAGTCGGGTGGCCGGATGATCGACGCGATCCTCACGCACACCATCCTGCCCCGACTGAGCGAAGAAGTCATCGGCGCCACCGTCAGTGCGCGCAAGCTCGCCGGCGTTCAGCTGGGTGCAGCAGGCGACGACTTCCAGTACGAGTTTTCAGAACGCCCCGCGTAGACACCAGGGAGAGCCGCATGGACAGAGTCGTCAAAGCCCACACCCCGCTCGCAGAAGAACAGCTGCTGTTCCGCTCGATGCACGGCAGCGAAGGGCTGTCGCAGCTGTTCGAGTTCGAGGTCGATCTGCTGAGCCCGAACACCTCGGTCGACATGAAGGGCCTGCTCGGCAAGCCGCTCGGGCTGGAAATACAGACGCTGAGCGGCACGCCGCGCTACCTCAACGGCCAGATCACGCGCTTTACGATGATCGGCCGCGAGGGCGGCTCCTCGCGCTACACCGTGTACCGCGCCTCGGTGCGGCCCTGGCTCTGGTACCTCACGCGCACCAGCGACTGCAAGATCTTCCAGAACAAGTCGGTGGTCGAAATTCTCGAAGACGTGCTGGGCGAGTACGGCTTCGCCTTCGAGAAGAAGCTCAGCGCCTCGTACCGCCAGTGGGAGTACTGCGTGCAGTACCAGGAGACCGACTTCGCCTTCGTGAGCCGCCTCATGGAACACGAGGGAATCTACTACTACTTCAAGCACGACAAGAACCAGCACACGCTGGTGCTGGCCGACGACATGAGCGCCCACGAGACGCTGCCCGGCTACCCGAAGATCGGCTACCTCGCGAGCGACCGTGCGACCGACCCCGGCCGCGAAGTGATCGACCAGTGGGAAGTCACCGAAGAGATCCGCCCCGGCACCTACGTGGTCGACGACTTCGACTTCAAGAAGCCCAAGGCCGACCTGCTCAACACGCGCAGCCAGCCGCGCGGCAACGACCACGGCCGCTACGAGATGTACGAGTGGATGGGCGGCTACAGCGATGCGGGGCAGGGCGAGCACTACGCGCGCATCCGCCTCGAAGAGGCGCAGGCCCAGGCCGAGGTCGACACCGGCCACACCAACGTGCGCGGCATGGCGCCCGGCTACCGCTTCACCATGCAGAACGCACCGCGCAACGAGGACAACCGCGAGTACCTCGTCGTCTCGGTGATGTACAGCCTGCGCGAAGGCGGCTACGCCAGCGGTGGCATGCAGGGCGAGTACAGCTTTCATTTCGGCGTGCAGCCCACCTCGTTCCCGTTCCGCGCAAGGCGCATCACGCGCGTGCCGAGCACGCAGGGCCCGCAGACCGCCACCGTGGTCGGGCCGGCCGGCGAAGACATCTGGATCGACAAGTACGGCCGCGTGAAAGTGCAGTTCCGCTGGGACCGCTACGGCCAGCGCAACGAAGACAGCTCGTGCTGGGTGCGCGTGTCCAGCGCGTGGGCGGGCTCCAACTTCGGCGCCGTGAACCATCCGCGCGTGGGGCAGGAGGTCATCGTCGATTTCATCGCCGGTTGTCCCGACCGCCCGATCATCATCGGCCGCGTCTACAACGCCGACCAGATGCCGCCGCTGGAGCTGCCGGCCAAGGCGACGGTCAGTGGGTTCATCAGCCGCACCATCAAGGGCGACGGGGAGCTGGCCAATCACTTCATGATCGACGACGACCCCAGCAACGAGTCGATCAAGATGCACGCGCAGAAGGATTACAGCCTCAACGTCGAGAACAACGAAACACACACCGTGGACGGCACGCGCGTGACGGTGATCGAAGGCTCGGACACCTACACGACCAATACCTCGCTCGATGTGACGGTCAACGGGCCGCACACGCTGACGGTCAACAAGGGCGGGCCGCAGAAGATCACCGTCAACGGCGGCGACCAGTTCATCAAGGTGGATGGTGGCAACCAGCAGATCGATGTCATCGGGAATCAGACCATCCACGTCACCGGCAAGCGCACGGACACGGTAGACGGCGGTGAAGAGCGAATCATCGGTACGTCGCTCAAGGAAGACATCGATGGCCCGCAGAACACCACGGTGCTCGGTCTGTACACCGAAGAAACCAAGGGCAAGAAGGTGACGGTCAAGGGCGACGAGGACTATCTCGTCAAGGGAGCGCAAAAGGTGCACGCGGACACGTCGTTGACAACGACGACGGATGGCGCGATGCACCTGGAAAGCACCGCGGACGACATCACGATCAAGTCACCGACCAAGATCATCCTGGATGCACCTCATGTGGAGGACAAGTCGGCCAAGAAGGTGACCTTCACGGACTGGGGCATCGCCTTCAAGGGCTTCAACATGGGGATCACCGGGATCAACGTGAGCATCAATGGCGCTGCCGTATTCCTGAATGGGCGGGTGATCAGCGTCGCCGCCCAGAACGTGGGTTTCAACGCCTACTCGATCACGGGCGCCATCAACAAGTTCGACATGTTTTCCGCCAGCGGTGCGATCGGCCTCTATACCGCCACCCGGACGCTTTTCACGACGGACAACCCTGCGTCAAAAGTCGACTACTCCCAAGTCAGGGTGAACCCCAGAGGCATCACCGTCTATCTCTGAGCTTGGGGCGCGTGTTGGATCTTTTCGCTATGTGGTTCACTGAGTACTGGTATCTGATTGTCCCCCTCGCGGTCGTCGTGCTGCTGCCGTTCGTGCTGACCACGCTGGCCAAGCGCTATGTCTTGCGCGTGACGCATCTGCAGCATGTGGTCAACCGCCACGTGATGGGTGCGGATCTCGCCGAACGAGTGCTTCGTACGGGCCAGCCGGCCGCAGCGAGGGTGCTCGAGAGCTATGACACGGCCATGCGGGTCGAGCGCATCTATATCCTCGTGCGGCTCAAGCTGCTGGTACAGCCTGAGGGCGGATTGCCTGCCTACGAGACGGAACTGGTCGCCCCGATCAGCCCGGTGAAGCTCGCCGACTTCGCACCGGGGCGCTCCGTGAAGCTGCGCTTCGACCCGGTCTCGCGCGAGATCGCCATCGACCAGCCGATGCGCTGAAGCAGGCGCGCTGCCCCCATGAAGACCATCAAGCCTTTTCGCCTGAGCATCCTCACGCGGCCCTTCCGACGGCAGCGGCAAGACCTGTTGGGCGTCTCGGTCTTCGCGATGGCCAGCCTGGCGCCCGAGCCCTTGTTGATGCCCGACCAGGATCTCTGGAAGCTGGCGGCCGACGAAATCGGGCCCGGCAACGTGCTGGACCTGGGCGTGCCCAAGATCGAGCCGGAGTGGCTGGTCAGCGGCTATGCGTACACGGCGCATCAGGACGACAAGACACTGTGCGCGGCCCAGGCCGTCTTCCAGGGTCAAGCCAAGTCAGTGCTGGTGAGTGGTGATCGCTACTGGCTTGACGGCCGCGCGACGCCTGCCCAGCCTTTCGAACGCCTGAGGCTGGATTGGGCACATGCCTATGGCGGCCCGGGCGAGCCCGACAACCCGGAAGGCATCGGCAGCTTCGATGAAACGATCAACGGCGTACATACGCGCCGGCTTCCCCATGTCGAGTTGCCCGGCGCGCGTCAGGACGCACCCGGGCGGCGCATCGTGCCTGCGGGTTTCGGTGCCGTACCACCCGATCGGCCGCAGCGGCTTGCGCTGATGGGGCGCGCCTACGACCAGCAGTGGCTGCAGCACGACTACCCGGGTTTCGCCGAGGACATGGACTGGCGCTACTTCAATGCCGCACCTGCCGACCAGCGCCTGCCCGGCCAGCGCGAACTGCCGCCGGGCGCCGCCTACGAACTGTGGAACATGCACCCTCGGCAGCCGGTGATGCGCGGCCAGCTGCCCGATTGGCAGGCGCGCTGCTTCGCCAGCTTTCAGAAAGACGGTGGCGCGCTGTCGGAAATTTCGCTGCGCCTGAGCACGGCCTGGTTTTTTCCGCACGCCGAGCGCGTCATCCTGGTCTGGCACGGTGCATCGCCCATCGCCGAGGATGACGCGGCCGACGTCAAGCACATCATGCCCGCGCTCGAGTTGCGCGATCAGCCGCGGCCGCTCGCCCACTACCAGCAGGTGCTGCAGCAGCGCATCGATCCAGCCAAGGCGGTGCTGGTCCTGCGTGACAGCGACCTGGTCCCCAAGGCTGTCATGGGGCCATGGGCAGGTGACCAGATGCCCGATATCGCTTCGCTTCCGCAGGTGCGCAACCTGCGCGCAGGCCGGCAGCGCGAGCACGAACGCTTGCGCGCCCGACTGCTGGCGCAGGGCCTGGATCCCGAGCAGCATCTGCCGCCCCTGTCCGAACCGGATTTGCAGCCGCCTGCCTCCATGGACGATCTGCCCGACTTCGCCGAGAAGGCCGATCAAGCCCTCGAGCAGATGCGCAAGGCGGCCCTTGCCCGCGCCGCCGAGGACCGCGCAAAGGCCGTCGCACACGGGATGCCCGCTGCCATCCAACCCGATATCGATATCCCGCCGCTGTCGCAGATGGACCCGCGCAAGCTGTCCGGCGAGATCCAGGCGAGCATCGACAAGGCCATGACCGAGGTCACGGCGCGGACCGGCAAGCCTGTGCAGCGCCGATTCGACCCGGACCACCTGCTGCGTGACCTCGCGCGCCTCGAGGAAGACGCGGCGCGCGAGCGCCAAACACCCCTCACACCCGACGAGGCCGCCGAAAGCGCGCGGCTGCGCGAGCAGGCAGGGCACAGCGCACGCATGGGACACCTCCACGGCGCACACCTGCTCGAGCCGGCGCCGCCGGCCAGCAGCCTGCGCTCCAGGCGGCTGCGTCGGCGTCTGGAGGCCGCAGCCAGCGGTGAGCGTCGTTTCGCAGGCATGAGCTTCGTCGGCGCCAACCTCTCGGGCCTGGATCTGCGTGGTGCCGACTTCACGGAAGCGAACCTCGAAGACGTCGACTTCAGCGACGCGCGGCTCGATGGCTGCAACTTCACGCGCGCGGTGCTTGCGCGGACGCGGCTTGTCCGGGCTTCGCTCACCGATGCGCGGCTGGACGAGGCCAATCTGGGTGGCGCGCAATGCGAAGGCGCGAACTTCACGGGTGCGAGCTTCGTGCAGACGCGTTGCAACAAGACCATTTTTCGTTCCTGCGTGCTGGCGAAGGCCGCGTTCAACCAAGCCGATCTGTTCGAAAGCGAATGGGTGCGCTGCGATGCGCGCGGCTCGCACTGGGAGCAGATGGCGATGGTCAAGCTGGCACTGGAAGACATGGCGTTCGACAACGCCGCGTTCAAGCAGGTGAGCTGGATCGAGTGCAGCTTCAAGGGGACATCCTTCGTACGCGCCGCGCTGAACGCCTGTGCTTTCGTCACCCTCGATGCGCAGGAGGGGGTCGACTTCACCGAGGCCAGCCTCGTCACCTGTTCCTTCGTTCATGGCTGCAGCCTGGTGCAGGCCGTGTTCTGCGCCGCTTCGCTCAAGCAGTGCGGCCTGCGCGGCGCCCTACTGGTTGGCGCTGACCTCGCGAAGGCACGCCTTGACGGCTGCGACTTCTCCGAGTGCGACCTGCGGCGCGCGCGGCTGGAGGGATTGCATGCCGGCGAGAGCCTGTTCATTCGCGCGGACTTGCGCGAAGCCTCGTTGCGCGGGGCCAACCTCATCGACGCCAATCTTTCCAAGGCCGACCTGCGCTTTGCCAGCCTGCAGGACGCCAATTTGTTTCGCGCCGACGTGTCGCAGGCCGCCATCGACGGCTCGACCACCTTCATCGGCGCCTACACCCAAGGCGCCAAGACCTTGCCCGCACGAAGGACTGAGCCCGTTCGATGACAGTCGAAGAACTTCTGGACAAGATTCGGCATGGCGAACCGGTGGTCAGAGCGAGTCTCGCGGGTCAGGACCTCAGCGGCGTCGACTTGTCGGGGGCACAGATGGAGCACGTCGACCTGAGCCGGACGAATCTGCGTGGCGCCAGCCTCGACGACAGTTCGCTGGCGCAATGCAACTTCGATCAAGCCGACCTGTCGGCGGCCAGCTTGAAAGACGTGCGCGTGTTTCGGTGCCGGTTGGAGGCCGCGCAACTCGGCCGCGCGTTCATGCTGGACACCAACTTCTTCGAATCTTCGCTGGCTCACGCGGATTTCGGGAAGGCGCAAATGGAGCGCGTGGCTTTTGTCAGATGCGAGCTCGGGCATGCGGTGTTGAGGCCCAGCATTTGCGATCAGATCGTCGTCACCGAATCACGGGTCGACCAGCTCGATTGCCGTGGGGCGAAGCTGCTGCACCTGATGTTCTATCGCATGGACCTGCGCACGGTCGAGTTCGCCCAGGCCCAATGCGACGGTTCGATCCTGATGGAGTGCAATCTCGAAGGCCAGCGCTTGGCGCACACCGCCTTCCTGCGCTGCCAGTTCACCGACAGCGCGATGGCAGGGGTCGATTTCAGCGGCGCCGTGCTGACCCAGAGCAACTTCAAGGGCGCCACGCTGACCCAGGCGAACTTCAGCGCAGTGGATGCCGCACAGACGATGTTCCCGGAAGCCGATCTGCGTGAAGCGAATTGCAGCGATGCCATCTTCGATCAGTCGATCTGGGCCGACGCTCAACTCGAAGGTGCCGATTTCAGCCGCTCGCGCCTGCCGCTGAGTGTGTTCCATCGCGCGCACGCGACGGGTGCCAGCTTTCGCGACGCGGACCTGCACGATGCTGATTTTTCCTATGCCGAACTTCAGAACGCGGATCTGCGCAATGCACGTTTTCTGCGCACTCGCTTTCATCGGGCCGCGCGCGCAGAGGCGCGTTTCTCGGGAGGCGGCGGCATCATCGAAAACGATGCGGAGCTGTTCAAGGCTCAAGAGATCCATCCGCCGCGTTGATGCCGTCAGGCCTGTCCGTTCCACTGTTCACCCATCGAAACAAGGAGACCTCCATGTCAGTCGTTTCACTGCACAAAGCCTCGAAGCTGACGGCGCCGGTTCACTTCCAGGGGGTGGTCGCCGCACTGCTGCCGGATGGACGTGTCACCGTCGACGACGAGCAGGGTGCTGTCTGGGTGTGCCGGCGCGCGGCGAGCTGCCTGCTCAAACCGGCCAGCGGCGATACCGTGCTGGTGTCCGGTCCCGACAGCGCGCGAACCTACCTGATCGCCGTGATCGAGCAGGCCGATGCGTCGTCAAGCTGCATCGAGGCGGCGGGCGACGTCACCTTCGCGTCTGCCGGCGACGGCCGGGTGACCATCGCGAGTGCCTCGGAGCTCAGGCTTCGCGCGGACAAGCGCTTCGTACTCAAGGCAGAAGAGGGCGAGTGCGACATCGGTGAACTGCGGCTGGTGACGCGCTCCGTGCAGGCCGCGGCCGGCAGCGTCCGGCTGGTCGGCAAGGTCTTCGAGACCGTGGCTGATCGCATCGTGCAGATGGCGCGTCAGACGCTGCGCCTGACGGATGAAGTCGACCAGGTGCGTGCGGGCCACATGGACTACAAGGCCAGCGAGACGGTGCGCATTCATGGCCATCACACGGTGGTCACCGGCCAGGAGCTGGTGAAGGTGGACGCGGCTCAGATCCACATGGGCTAAACGAGGAGGTACCCGATGTTTGCCAACTGTCAGCTCATGGGAATGGACATGGCATTCCCCGACGTCTGCAAGACGCCGGTGCCCATTCCATACCCGAACATGGCCATGGGGCCGATGGCTGTTCCGAATGCCTGGAACATCCTCTTCATGGCGATGCCGGCACACAACATGGCCACGACCACGCCCATCACCCTGGGGGATCAGCCCGGGGCCCTGGGCGGCGTGGTGTCGCAGACGTTCATGCAGCAATCGCGTCATGTGACAGGCGCGTTCACCGTGCTTCTCAAGGGGACGCCGGCCACGCGGGTCACCAGCATCACGACGCAGAACCGTTGCAACATCGTCGGCATGCGCATCGTGCCGAGCCAGTACAAGGTGCTGATGTTGGCGCCCTGAGGGCGCGTCGGTTCAGACCGGCCCCGCCAGCGTCACCTGCTGCGGCGACCCCACCCACACCGCCAGCGCCGAGTAGTTGTCGCGCGACTCGTCGGCCTTGGCTTCGGCCGCGCGGCGCAGCAGGGCGAGCCACTCTTCGGCGCTGTCGGCGAGCTGCAGTGATCGCTCCATCACCTGCTGCGAGATGAGCTGCCAGAGCCCGTCGGTGCACAGCAGGAACGCATCGCCGTCGGCAAGCCGCTGCGGCGTCGACACCGACGTTTCCGCCGTCGCGCGCGCACCGAGCGCGCGGTACAGCAGGTTGCTCTTCACCAGGCGTTCGCCGCCGTTGGCGCCGTGGCCCGCGGCGGCTTCGCCTGAACGTTCCGACAGGCTGTGGTCTTCGGTGCGCTGCATGAGCGCGCCGCGGCGGAACCAGTAGAGGCGGCTGTCGCCCACATGGGCCCAGCAGGCTTCGCCGGTGGCGCGGTCGACGAACAGCGAGACGATGGTCGCGCTCATGCGGTTCTGGTCGGCCAGCTCGCGCTGCTTGGCGAGCACGGCATCGTTGGCCTCTTTCACGGCGTGGCGAATGTCTTCGGCCGCGACGGACGGGTGGTCGACAAAAGTGTTGAGCGCGGTGTCGACCACGATGCGCGAGGCCAGCTCGCCGCCTGCGTGGCCGCCGACGCCGTCGCTCACGACGAAGCAGGCGTTGCGTTCGTCCAGGTGATAACCGATGGCGTCCTGGTTGCCGCTGCGTTCGCCCACGCACGAGAACTGCGAGGTCGAGATGGGCACCGCGAAGGCGTGAGTGGCTTCAAGCACGGCGCGCCTCCTTCAAGCGTTCCATCTCGCGGTCGTAGGCCTGCTGGAAGGCGCGGCCGAAGACGGCCTGGAAGTCGTCTTCGACAGCAGCCGTGGTGTGGGCGTGCAGCTGTTTCAGCTGGCGCCACAGCCGCGCTTCGCGACCACCGGGCAACAGCTTCTCGCCGAGCCCGCCGTCGTGCGGCGTAGCCTTGTCGAGCCCACCCGGATCGAAGCGGTGCAGCAGCGTGAGCAGCGCGGCGCGCATGCCGGCGACCATGCCGAGCTGGTGCGACTGCAGGTCGCCCAGCGCATCGTGTACGGCGGCCTCGGGCGTGAGAAAGCCGGGCATGCGCGCGCCGAACATCTGCATGAGCACGGCGCGGCCGTTGGGCAAAATCTTGAAGGGGTTGTTCTCTTCGTCCACGATCATGGTGATCTCGGCGCGCACCTCGCGCTTGAGCATGGCGCGCGACGACAGCAGCTCGATGGTGCCGTCGGTGAAGGCGCGCATCAGCCGGCCGAGGTGCCGCATCGCGTCGGCATCGAGCGGCTGCTGGCCCGCGATCTCGGGCACGCCGGCGCCTTCGAGGAACGCCTTGAACAGGTCGTCGCCGGATGAGGGCGGGCGTGGTGATGCGGGCGCTGGCGCAGGGACTGCAGCGACGGGCAAGGCCGGCGGCGCTTCTTCATCAGGGACGACGGGCTCCGCCACCGCGATGGGAATCTCCGGCGCTGCGGCAACGACAGGCTCTTCAACTGGCGCCACCTCTTCCACAGGCTCTGGCGTTGCGACCGACGGCGTGGCCGCCACCGGCTGCGGCGGATTGAACTGCGACGTCATCTCGCGCGCATGGTTCGCGAGGCTGTGGCCCGACGATGCCGCGGGCGGCCTGGCGATCAGGTCCATCGCCGGGTGCACGTCGTCGAGCGGGTTCTCCTGCGTCAGCGCTGTGGGGCGCGGGTCGGACAGCGGCGAGGGCGCGTCGCGGTCTTCGGCGAAGAAGGAGAGCGGGTCCATGCTGCGCTTGAGCGCGAGGTCGGACAGGCCCTGCGTCGACTGCGGGTTCAACTCTGCGAGCGGATCGACGGGGTTGCGCTGCGCCTGCGAGGGCAGGGCGAAGGGCTCCTGCGCCATCGGGTCGGGCATCGGCGCCGCCGCATCGTCGGCGCGGCGCGGTGCATTCGCGAGGATGGCGTCCCAGTCGGCGGCCGACGGCATCTGCGCGGAGACCTGCGTGGTCGCGGGAGCCGCTGCAGCAGCGGAAGAAAACGGAGTCGAAGACGGAGGTGGTGGTGGCGGCGGCGCAGGCAGGGGCGCAGGTGCCGGCGCATTCACCGGCGCGGGCGCGAAGGTCGGCATCGCGACCGTCGTCTCGGGCAGTGCATCGCCGAGGGGCAGCGCGCCTTCGCCGAACAGGTCTGCAAAGACATCGGACGCCGGCGATGCAGCAGGCAGCAGCGCGCTGATCGAAGGCGAAGGGGCCGGCGCTGCAGGCATGGACACGGGCAACTCAGGCGGCGGCTCCGTGATCGGCGCGACCGGATGTTCGCTGAGCGGTTCGGTGATCGGGGCCTCGGTGATGGAGGGCGCTGCCTGTTTGGCCTGTTGGGCATTCGCAGCTTCAAGCACGTAGCTGCCGATCGTCACGCGATCGCCTTCCGCGACGCGCGACTCTTCTTCGTGGCGCAGCGTGCGTCCGTTCACGCTGATCGGCAACACCGCGCTCATGTTGCGGACCACGGCGGCGCCTTCGTCGTCGAAGCGCACGGTGGCCTGCAGGCGCGAGATCTGCCGCTGTTCGTCGGGCAGCACGAGGTGGTTGTCGGGGCTGCGGCCGATGGTGCCGCCCGGGGCTGCGAGCAACGCCGAAGGCCCCGAGGTCACGGGCGTGCCGCCGTGTTCAATCACTGTCCAGCGCATGGCATCTCCATGTTTGTCGCGGCATGAGCAATGCGCGGCCGTGGCCGGCCGCGTGTCATCCGCGCTTCATCTTCTTCGCGGCCTCGAACGCAGGGCCCCACACGGGGTGGGTGCGTTCCGCGACGTTCAGGTCGAAGCTCGGGAACACATCGAGGAGCTTGCGGAATTGCGTGCGGCATTCCGCGATCTGGTTGTTCACGCAGTAGCTGAAGGCTTCGAGCTTCAATGCAGCGAGCCGCGTCACGGGCTCGGCCCCGTCGAACACCGACACGCCGCCGCTTTTCAACGTAGAGATGGCCTTGGCGTAGTCGCCGGTGTCGTAGGCCTGCTGCGCACGTTCGAGCGTGGTGCGCGCCACTTGCTGGCTCAGGCGTTCGGGTTGCTGCGATGCATCCGGGGTGCTCTGGCAGCCGCTCAACAGCGCAAGCATGAAGGCAAAAGACAGAACAGGCAGGCAAGACTTCAATCTTTTCTCCTACTTCGCGAGAGGCAATGCGTGAGTGAGGGTGTGCTGTGCATCGTGATGCAACAACACGCAATGCACACCGTGCGCGTGCATGGTTTCGATAATATAGATCGCGAAGCTTTCAGGGAGATCTCATGCATCGACGGACCTTGATTCAAGGCGCATTGGCAACACCACCGTTGCTCGCAGGCCTCTCTGGCATTGCAGGATGCGCATCGACAGCCAAGTCGATGCCCACGCCCTACGCCATCACCGTGCGCATCGACGAGGGCGTGAATCCCGACGGCCGCGGCCAGTCGGCACCGATTCTCGTGAAGGTCTTCGAACTGAAATCTTCCGGCAACTTTGAGACGGCAGACTACTTCGCGCTGCAGGACCGCGACCGCGAGACGCTCATGACCGAACTCGTGAACGCGGACCAGGCCATCTTGCGCAGCGGCGAGGAACGCGTGTTCAAGCGCGAGGCCGGACTCGACTCGCGCGCCATCGGCGTGATCGCCGGTTATCGCAAGCTGGAAGCGGCTCGGTGGCGCATCGTGCTGCCGTTGAAGGAGCCCAAGCAAACGAATCTTTACAAGGTGTGGCAGTTTTCTCCGAGCGAGCAGGGCGTGCGCATCGCGGTGCGCAAGAGCGGGCTCGAAGTGCTACCAAGTCGTTAAGTTTCAGCGCGCGCTAATACAAAAGTGCGGCGCATCTGCCTCTGAAAAGTCGTGCAGAACGCAAGAGGCGCCGTGTAGCATCAGACGCGAAAGAAGATCGAGCGGGGAGCCGTTGTACAGCGCATTCCCCGCCTCCGTGTGAGCACTCCAGGAGGTTCTTTGGTGACAGTTCGCAACGCGGGCGCGGCCGGTCAGGGCGCCCAACCTCAGGCATTGGCGAATCGCGTGGTGTGGTCCGAAGGCATGTACCTGCGGCCCCAGCACTTCCAGCAGATGGAGCGCTATGTCGAGCAGTACGTCACTCGCCGCACCGCGGGCATGCAGGGTGCCTACTGGGGATGGCTGCATCTGGACATCGACCGCGATGCCTTCGCGCTCGGCCGCGTGTCGCTGCTCGGCGGCGCGGGCGTGCTGCCCGACGGCACGCCGTTCTCATTCGGCCTCGAAGACGCACCGATGCCCTTCGACGTGCCCACCGACCTCACCGACGAACTCATCGTGCTTGCGCTGCCCTTGCGCCGGCCCGGCAGCGAAGAGGTGATCTTCTCGGAAGACGAAGGCTCGGCCGCGCGCTTCGGCGTGGTCGAACGCGAAGTGGCCGACGGCAACGCGGTCGCGCTCGGCCCCGCGGTGCTGCAGCTGGCCAAGCCGCGCCTGCGGCTGGCGCGTGCGTCGTCGCTCACGGCCGAGTGGCAGGCCATCGGCGCGGTGCGCGTGATCGAGCGGCGCACCGACCACAAGCTGGTGGTCGATGCCAACTACATTCCGCCGGTGCTCGATGCCTCGGCGCACCCGATGCTGCGCAGCATGACGGCCGAGCTGCACGGCCTGCTCACGCAGCGTTCCGAAGCGCTGGCCTCGCGGCTGTCGCAACCGGGGCGCGGCGGCGTGAGCGAGGTCTCCGACTTCCTGCTGCTGGAGCTGGTCAATCGCTACCTCGCACTCACCTGGCATGCGCAGCAGGCGGTGCAGGTGCACCCCGAGACGCTGTTCGTCGACTGGCTCAAGCTGGCCTGCGACCTCGCCACGCACACCTCGCCCACGCGCCGTCCGGTGGTGTGGCCCGTGTACGACCACGACAACCTCAACGAGAGCATCCGCCCGTTGATGGAAGAGCTGCGGCGTTCGCTGTCGGCAGTGCTCGAGCAGAGCGCCATCGCCATCGAACTCGAAGAGCGCAGCCACGGCGTGCGCGTGGGCCGCATGCCCGACCCGGTGCTGGTGCGCAACGCGGCCTTCGTGCTCGCGGTGCATGCCGATCTGCCGGCCGATGCCGTGCAGCAGCGCTTTCCGACGCAGGTCAAGATCGGCTCGGTCGAGCGCATCCGCGACCTCGTGCAGCTGCAGCTGCCCGGCGTGGTCGTGCGCTCGCTGCCGGTGGCGCCGCGACAGATCCCGTACCACGCGGGCTACCACTACTTCGAACTCGACAAGGGCGGCGACATGTGGCGCCAGCTCGAGAAATCGGGCGGCGTCGCCATGCACCTGGCCGGCGACTTTCCGGGGCTCGCCATGGAGTTCTGGGCCATCCGTCCGTGAGGGACCCTATGAACGGTGCCAATGACATGGCCGTCGGCCCGGGAGGCTTCGTGCCGCCCAATCCGGGCGGCGGTGCGAACACCAGCAGCGGCCCGGGGTCGCAGCAACCACAGCCACCGCAGGCCCTGCCCGATGCCTTCACCGCG
The DNA here is from genome assembly GCF_943372545.1 of Variovorax sp. YR752. Lineage (NCBI taxonomy): Bacteria > Pseudomonadati > Pseudomonadota > Betaproteobacteria > Burkholderiales > Comamonadaceae > Variovorax > Variovorax sp. YR752. Next base: position 62,636 of record NZ_CALRZC010000009.1, read on the forward strand.
TGGCACGACGCGCGGCGCCCGCACGCGGGCGACACGGCGCTGGCGGGCAACAACCCGCTGGTGGCGGCGGCCAATCCGCTGCTCGACCTGATCCCGCAGATCCGCGCCACCGGCCACCATCCGGCGCCCGCGCAGCTGCGTGAGCACCTGGTCGACGAGGTGCGGCGTTTCGAGACGCGCGCGCAGCAGGCCGGCATTGCGCCCGAAGTGATCATCGGCGCGCGCTACTGCCTGTGCACGGCGGTCGACGAGGCCGCGGCGCTCACGCCGTGGGGCGGCAGCATCTGGTCGTCGCAGAGCCTGCTCGTGATGTTCCACAACGAGACCTGGGGCGGCGAGAAGTTCTTCCAGCTGCTGTCGCGGCTGGTGCAGAACCCGCAGCAGCACCTGCACCTCATCGAGCTCATCTACTTCTGCCTGGCGATGGGGTTCGAGGGGCGCTTTCGTGTCATCGACAACGGCCGCTCGCAGCTCGAAACGCTCAAGCAGCGGCTGCTGCAGATCATCCGGCAGACGCGCGGCGAAATTGCCGTGCCGCTGTCGCCGCACTGGCAGGACGCGAGCGCGCCGGTGCGTCGCACGCGTCACTGGCTGCCGGTGTGGGCCGTGGGCGCGGTGGCAGCGGTGCTGCTGGTGCTGGTGTTCGCGGTGCTCACCTTCAACCTCGCGGGCCATTCCGACGGCGCGTTCTCGGCCGTGAGCGCGGTGCGCCTGCCGCAGACGCAACGCGCGGTGGCCGCGCCCGTGGCGGTGCAGCCGCGCCTGCAGCGCTTTCTCGAACCCGAGATCCGCGATGGTCTGCTCACGGTGCGCGACGAGGCCGACCGCAGCGTGGTGGTGCTGCGCGGCGACGGCCTGTTCGCCTCGGGCTCCGACCGCGTGCTCGACCGCTACGCGCCGGTGCTCGCGCGCGTGGCCGACGCGCTCAATGCGGTGGAAGGCAACGTGCTGGTCAGCGGCTTCAGCGACGACCAGCCGATCCGCAGCGTGCGCTTCCCGTCCAACTGGCAGCTCTCGCAGGCGCGCGCCGATGCGGTGAAGACCATGATCGGCCGGCGCCTCACGCGGCCCGAGCGCCTGCGCGCCGAAGGCCGCGGCGACGCCGATCCGCTGGTGCCGAACGACTCGGCAGCCAACCGCGCGCGCAACCGGCGTGTGGAGGTGACGCTGCTGGTGGCGCCGGTCGCGGGCGTGCCCGTGCCGGGTACTGCGCCGCAACAGCAACCCTCGCAAGGAGGCACCCGCTGATGCTGCGCTCGCTCTTCCGTTTTCTCGTCAGCCGCGACCTCTGGGTCCTGTTCGGACTGATTGCGCTTGCGTTCCTGATCTGGGTCATCGGCCCGGTGATCGCCGTGGGCCGCTACCGCCCGCTCGAAAGCGAGTTCGTGCGCATCGTGGTCATCGCGCTGATGTTCGGCGTGTGGCTGCTGCGCGTGGCGTATCGCAAGTGGCGCGAGCGCCGCCTCAACGCGCAGCTGCTGCACCAGCTGCGCACGCCGTCGCCCAAGGCGAAGGAAGCCAAGCCCGAAGAAGCGCCCGAGATCAAGGAACTGCACAGCGGTTTCTCCGACGCCACCGCGGTGCTGAAGAACATGCGCTTCGGCCCGGGCCCTGGCGGCAAGGCGGCGGGGCGCTTCGCGCTGTTCGACCGGCAGTACCTTTATCAGCTGCCCTGGTACATCTTCATCGGCGCACCGGGCTCGGGCAAGACCACGGCGCTGGTCAACTCCGACCTGGACTTTCCGCTCGCCGACCAGCTCGGCAAGGCGGCGGTGCGCGGCATCGGCGGCACGCGCAACTGCGACTGGTGGTTCACCAACGAGGCCGTGCTCATCGACACGGCGGGGCGCTACACCACGCACGAGAGCCACCGCGAGACCGACGAGGGCGAGTGGAAGGGCTTCATCGAGCTGCTCAAGAAGTTCCGGCCACGCCAGCCGATCAACGGCGCGATCCTCACCATCAGCATCGCCGATCTGCCGCTGGCCGACGACGCGCAGCGCGCGCGCCACGCGATGGCGCTGCGCAAGCGGCTGCTCGAGCTGCGCAACGACCTGGGCATCAACTTCCCGGTGTACGTGCTGGTCACCAAGACCGACCTGCTGGCCGGCTTCAACGAGTACTTCGGCTCGTTGGGCCGCGCCGAGCGCCAGCAGGTGTGGGGCTTCACCTTCCCCATCGAGGGCAACCCCGCCGACCCGGCCAAGGCCGACCTGCGCGAGCGCTTTCACCAGGAGTACAAGCTGCTGCACCAGCGCCTGGACGAGCGCCTGCCCGAGCTGATGGCGACCGAGCCCGACCCGATGCGGCGCGCGCAGGCCTACCTGCTGCCGCAGCAGTTCGCGAGCTTCGAGGACATCCTGGGCACCTTCCTGGCCGACGTGTTCAACCCGTCGAAGTTCGAGGTGGCGCCGCTGCTGCGCGGCGTGTACTTCACCAGCGGCACGCAGGAGGGCACGGCCTTCGACCGCGTGATGGGGGCCATCAAGCGCTACCTGCAGGTGAACGCGCCGCCCGCGCCGCCGCCGGGCCCGGGCAAGAGCTACTTCCTCAAGGAGCTGCTGCAGCAGGTGATCTTCCGCGACGCGGGCGTGGCCGGCACCAACCTGCGCTGGTACCGCCGCCGCCGCGCGATCGACCTCGCGGGCTACGCGCTGGTCGGGCTGCTCGCGGTGGTGCTGCTGGGCGCCTGGGCCAACAGCTGGCGCCACAACAAGGCCTACGTGGCCGAGGTCGACGGCAACGCGAAGGCCTTCAACAAGGCGGCGGCGCGCGGCGAGCTGCCGACGGTGGTCGATTCGAGCGGCGACGTCGCGAGCTCGCTGCTCATCCTCGACCGACTGCGCGGCCTGCCCAAGTCGGCCGAGTTCGACATCGGCGATCCGCCCGTGGGTTACCGCTTCGGGCTCTACCAGGGCGAGAAGCTGCAGGCCGCGACCGACGGCGTGTACCAGCGCGCGTTGGAAACCGTGCTGCTGCCGCAGGCCGCGCAACGCGTGGAGCAGTCGCTGCGCGAGGCCGCGAAGGCCGATGCCGAATACAGCTACGAGGCGCTCAAGGCGTATCTCATGCTGTACGACCCCGAGCGCTACGACGCCGACTTCTTGCAGGCCTGGTTGCTGACCGACGTCGACCGCAAGATCGGCGCCTCGCTCACGCGCGAGCAGCGCACCAACCTCGAGGCGCATTTGAAGACGCTGTTCGCCGACCGCGTTGTGACCTCGCCCTTCACCAAGGACGACAAGCTCATCGCGCAGACGCGCGAGCGCCTGGCCGGCGTGCCGCTCGCGCAGCGCTCGTATGCGCGGTTGCGCCGCATCCTCCTGCAGACCAGCGCGCCCAATGCCTTCACCATCGCCGAAGCGGGCGGTGCGGAGTCGGCATTGGTGGTGCGGCGTGCCAGCGGCAAGCCGCTGACCGACGGCATTCCCACGCTCTTCACCTACCGCGGCTACTGGGACATCTTCGACAAGCGCATGGCCGAGACCACGCTCGCGCTGGAGCAGGAAGACCGCTGGGTGCTGCAGATCCGCGCGCCGGGCATGGCCGACATCACGTCGCGCGAGCTGCTGCTGCGCGAGGTGCGGCGCCTGTACCTCACCGACTACATCCGCACCTGGGACGAGTACCTGGCCGACATCCGGCTGGCCGAGAGCAAGTCGCTGCTGCAGAGCATCCAGATGACGCGCGTGCTGTCGACCGGCGAGTCGCCGATGTCGCGCATCATCCGCGGCGCGGCGCGCGAGACCGACCTGCTGCGCAACCACGACGAGGCCACGCGCAGCCTGCTCGACCAGGCACAGAACCGCGTGACGAGCACGCGCGAGCGCATCGAGCAGCTCATCGGCCAGCCCGACGGGAGCCAGCGCCGCAACACCGCGCCCGACCGGCCCGAGTCGCTGGTCGACAACCACTTCGCGCCGCTGCGCCGCATGGTGACCGCGCCCAAGGCCGGCGGCCAGACGCCGCTGGACCAGACGGCCGCGCTCATCAACGAGCTCTACACTTTTCTCACCGCCACCGACACCGCGCTGCGCAGCGGCAACATCCCACCGTCGAGCGATGCGGTGACCAAGCTGCAGGCGGAGGCAGGGCGTTTGCCGGTGCCGTTCCAGGGCATGCTGAATGATCTTTCGGCCACCGCGTCGTCGAAGGCCGCAGCGGTGACGCGGCAGAACATCGGGCAGAACGCCGCCGCGACCATCGGGCAGTTCTGCAGCCAGGCGATTGCGGGGCGCTACCCGTTCGCGCGCGGCTCCAACCGCGACGTGGCGGCGGGCGACTTCGCGCAGCTGTTCGCGCCCGGCGGGATGATGGACGACTTCTTTCAAAAGAACCTCGCCTCGCAGGTCGACACCTCGGTCAACCCGTGGACCTTCAAGCGCGGCGTGGACGGCAGCGCGTCGGGACGCTCGGCGTACCTCGACGCGTTCCAGAAGGCGCAGGCGATCCGCGACGTGTTCTTCTCGGGCATGGCGGGCGGGCGCACGCCCTCGTTCACGCTCGACATCCGCCCCGAGGACATGGACGCCACGCTCACGCAGTTCACGCTCGACATCGACGGCCAGACGGTGCGCTATGCCCACGGCCCGCAGGCGCCCAGCAGCATCAAGTGGCCCGGTCCGCGCAACAGCAACCAGGTGCGGTTGCAGGTGACGGTGGCCAACGGCACGCCGGCCGGCGGCATCGTGACCGAAGGGCCGTGGGCGCTGCACCGGCTGTTCGACAAGGCCTCGATCTCGTCGGGCCGCACGCCCGAATCGTTCAATGCGACCTTCGATCTGCAGGGCAAGAAGGTGGTGCTCGCGGTGACGGCCAACAGCGTCTACAACCCGCTGCGGTTGTCGCAGATGAACAGCTTCTCGTGCCCGGGGAAATCCTGAGATGAACCACATCAGCAGGGGCCTTGCATGAACAGCCCCCTTCCTCCGCAGGCCTGGTCGCCCGTCGACGAGCAGATCGGCTGGTACGGCAAGCTGCCGTCGGCCGGCGACTTTCTTTATCGCCGCATGCCGCGCGAGCTGCAGGCCTGGTGGGACCGCTGGATGCAGAACGGCCTGAGCAGCTTCAAGCGCTGGCCCGACGCGATGACGCGGCACTACGCGGTGGCGCCGGTCTGGAACTTCGCCATTCCGGCCACGCACGGCGTGAACGCGGTGCAGTTCGGCTGCATCGCGCCCAGCTGCGACCGCGTGGGCCGCTACTACCCGGCCTGCGTGACGCTGCAAGTGGACGCCAGCCGCTACCACCCCGCCGTGCTCGAAGGCTCGGCCGCGTGGTACTGGCAGTGCGGCAGCGCGCTGCTGCAGGCGATTCGCCACGGCGTGGCGCCCGACCTCTTCGACAGCCAGGTGCTGGCCGCGGGCCGCACGGGCTTTCGCACGGCCAGCGGCGGCTCGGACGACATCCTCTCGATCCTCGGCGCGGCCGCCGGCCCTGCTGCCAACGGTGTGCATGGCGCATACGGCGCGAGCGCGCAGCAGCGCCTGGGCTGGCCCGAACTGCCGCTGTGCTTCGACCCCTTCGGCGGCACCAGCTACTGGTGGACCAACCAGGCCGACGGCTCGCCGCTGCGCACCGCGGCGCACGGCGGCGGGCTCAACACCCCGCTGTTCTCCCAGTTGTTTTCGCAAGGCCACGTGCCATGGGCATGACACGCCCGACCCACCCGCAGGAAAAAGAGACACCCCATGACGACGCCCGCCAGCCCTAGCGTGACGCCCGACCCGCCGGAGGAGCGCCCCCATCCCCTCGGCACGGGCCACCGGCTCGACGAGTTCGAGCTGCTCGAAGTCATCGGCGAAGGCGGCTTCGGCATCGTCTACCGCGCCTACGACCACTCGCTGCAGCGCGAGGTGGCGGTGAAGGAATACATGCCCTCGATGCTCGCGCGCCGCGTGGGCGACAACAGCGTGCACGTGCGCTCCGAGCGGCTCACGGCCACCTTCGCGGCCGGCCTGCGCAGCTTCATCAACGAGGCGCGCACGCTGGCGCAGTTCAGCCATCCGGCGCTGGTGCGGGTGCATCGCTTCTGGGAGGCCAACTCCACCGCCTACATGGCGATCCAGCTGTACAAGGGTCGCACGCTGCGCAAGCTGGCCGAGAGCGAACCCGGCACGCTGACCGAGCCCTGGCTGCTCGGCATGCTCGGGCCGCTCCTGGGTGCGCTCGACACGCTGCACCACAGCCAGTGCTTCCACCGCGACATCGCGCCCGACAACATCTTCATCCAGCAGCAGGACGACCGCCCGGTGCTGCTGGACTTCGGCGCCGCGCGCAAGTCGATCGCCGACCTCGTCGACGAGGTCGCGGTGATGGTGAAGTCGGGCTACTCGCCGATCGAGCAGTACGCCGACGACAACACGCTGCTGCAGGGCGCGTGGACCGACCTCTATGCGCTCGGCGCCGTGCTGTACCGCGCGGTGACCGGCCACCCGCCGCCCTCGGCCGTGGTGCGCAGCGTGCAGGACGCCTTCGTGCCGCTGTCGTCGATGGACCGCGACGACCTGAGCCCGGCCTTCTGCGCCGCGGTGGACCACACGCTGGCCGTGCACAGCAAGGACCGCACGCAGACGGTGGCGGCCTTCGCGGCCGAGCTGGGGCTGGTGAAGTTGGGCGATCTTTATGTGGTGGACCGGTCGGCGCTGGCGGTGGCGACGGCTGCTGTTGTCGTGCCCGTCGCGGCGGCTGTGCCAGAGGAACCGCCGGAGCCGGAAGTGGAGGCGCCACCGCCCGCGCCCGAGGTGCAACCCGTGCCTGCGGAAGCGGTGGCTGCGCGCGCATCGACACCACCACCGCCTGCACCGCCGTCGCCCGTCGCACGGCCGAAGAAGCCGTCGAAGCGCCCGCCGTGGTTCCTCGTGGGCGGGCTGGTGCTCGCGCTGTTCGCGGTCGGCGGCTGGATCGGCTGGCGGCTCACGGCCAAGGCGCCGTCCGATCCGATGGTGGCGTCGGCACCGCCGCCCGGCACGCCGATGTCCGATCCGGGCGCGCCCCCAGCGGCGATGCCGCCGACAGGGACCGCCTCCGGGGCACCGCCTGCGTCCGCGCCCGCCGCGTCGGCCAGCGCGCCGCTGAGCCCGCTCGACAACGTGCCGGTCGCTGCCGCGCCTACGCCGCCTGCCGCGCCGCCGGCCGAGCCCGAGGCTCCGCCTGCACAACCGGTGCAGCCGGCTCAGCCCGCACCACCCGAAGCGCCGCCACCCCCCGACCCCGCCGTGGTCGCCGAGGTGGAAGACTGGAACCTGGCCCAAGCCGAGAACACGCGCGAAGGCTACGAGGCCTACCTGCGGCGCCACCGCCGCGGCCTGCATGCGCGGGAGGCGCGCAACGCCATCGCCCAGCTCAACCGGCAGTCACCGCCGCCACCCGTGGCGGGCAGCAACCCCGTGCCGACCGTGGTCGCGGGCGCACCGCCGGCCGCACCCGCACCGCCTTCGGCTGCGGCGCCCGGCATGGGCCGCGTGCAGTTCAACATCCGGCCCTGGGGCCAGGTCTTCGTCGACGGTGCGGACCGCGGCGTGAGCCCGCCGCTCAAGTCGCTGTCGCTGCGCCCGGGCATCTACACGATCGAGGTGCGCAACGGCGACCTCACGGCCTACCGCCAGCGCGTGACGGTGCAGGACAGCAAGTCCGCACCGGTCGTGAGCCACGAGTTCAAGTAAAGGGCGAGGTCAGGGCGCGCCCGTGCGCAGCGCGCGGCGGTACTGCACCGCCTCCGCCACGTGCGCGACCTGCACGGCATCTTCCGCCGCGAGGTCGGCGATGGTGCGCGCCACCTTCAATGCGCGGTGCGTGCTGCGCGCCGACCAGCCCAGCCGTGCGGCGGCCTGCTGCAGCAACTGACGCGCAGCGTTGTCGAGCACGGCGTGCGTGTCGATCGCGCGGCCCTGCAGCGCCTGGTTCGCATGGCCCTGGCGTTGCAGCGCGCGGTCGCGCGCGCTCACGACGCGCGCACGGATGCTGTCGGTCGATTCGCCTGCCGGCGCATCGAGCAGCTGCGGCGCCGACACGGCCGCCACCTCGATGTGCAGGTCGATGCGGTCCAGCAGCGGGCCGCTGAGCTTGCTCTGGTAGCGTGCGACGCGTGTAGGGGGTCAAAATAAATGCGCCTTCATTTTCAAAAATATCAACTACTTACGCAATAAATTTGACACCGGCATCGTGTTTGATGGTGCTCAATTCTTGAGCCAGAAGGCTATTCGAATCAAAGTTGATGAACTCCATGGGAATCCGGCACAGAAGAGCGATCTGCCAACATGCGCAAACAGGAGAACAAGTGCAATGGAGAACGTAACGCCCAACGTTGATGCAGATCTGTATGCTGCTTGTGTGGATCTGCCGCAGATTGCGCCGCTGTTTGCGCGATTTGGTTGCCTCGATCGCGAGCCAGGTCGCGAGCTTCTCGGCATAGGGATCGAGCTTGCTTGAGCTCGTCCGCTTGGCGTAGCGCGGCTCTTCATCGCCGGCTCGCGGGTACTTCTTTACGGTGTTGCGAGACAGGCCTGTACGCCTAGCTATCTCGCGGATGGACATCTGCTCGCGCAGGGCCCAACGTCTGATGACATTCAATGTCGCCACGTCTATCACTCCTAGGATCCCCTTGCTTTAAAAATCAGCAGGGTAGGGTTTTACGTGGGTCAGTCTTAGACGGAAATTACTGCGTTAGCTGGGTCAATTTTCGGCGGCAATCAACACCCTGCTGGGTTGCCCCCGGTTTGATCGATCGCCCAGAACGGCGCTGTTCTGCAGCAGCCCGGCTTGAGTGGGCATGAATACCTAAGAATTAATCGAAAGATCAATTCGAGAATTCTTGACATTTGCCAAGCCTTAATTCGTGACCTTGTGCGCAGGAGCCGGCATGACGTCACGCTATATAGGCCGTTCATCCCCCGACAATTGGACTGCGACGCGTTTTGATACAACGTTGACGCGGGTACTAAAAAAATCTCAGGGAGCTCAGGATATGAATCGCCATCTGCACCGCATCATCTTCAATGCAGCCCGAGGCATGCGCATGGTGGTTCAGGAAACTGCGGCGAGCACGGGGAAAGGGCGTTCCAAAGCGACCTCGGTTGCGGGGGCTGCGTTGGTGGGGGCTGCGGCTCTTGCTCCGATGCTTGTGGGGGCGGCTTTCGCGGGCATGTTCACGGCGAGTCCGGTTCATGCGCAGATGGTTGGCGCACCCAACGTCCCGGGCAATCAGCGGCCCACAGTTCTTGTGGCACCCAACGGTGTGCCGTTGATCAACATCCAGACGCCGTCGGCTGCAGGTGTCTCGCGCAACATCTACAACCAGTTCAACGTCGGCCCCAACGGCGCCATCCTGAACAACAGCCGCACCAACGTGCAAACGCAACTTGGTGGCATTGTTCAGGGCAATCCGTTCCTCGCGAGGGGGCCCGCGCGGATCATTCTGAGCGAGGTCAACGGCGGCAGTCCGAGCCAGCTGCGCGGCTACATCGAAGTCGGCGGGGCGAGGGCCGAAGTGATCATCGCCAACCCCGCTGGCATCAGCGTCGACGGCGGCGGCTTCATCAATGCGAGCCGAGCCACGCTGACCACCGGCACACCGCAGTTCAATGCCGTGGGCGGCCTGGACAGCTTCCTTGTGCGCGGCGGCACCATCACCATCGACGGCGCGGGCCTGGACGCCAGCAAGACCGACTACGCCGCCATCCTCGCGCGCGCCGTGCAGGCCAACGCCGGCATCTGGGCCAGCGAGCTGAAGGTGGTGACCGGCGCCAACACGGTCAGCGCCGACCACGGCCAAGTCACGCCTACCACGGGCACCGGAACGGCGCCCACCTTTGCCCTGGACGTGGCTGCGCTCGGCGGCATGTACGCCGGCAAGATCACCCTCATCGGCACTGAAGCCGGCCTGGGCGTGCGCAACGCCGGCACCATCCAGGCCGCGCCGGGCGCCGCCGCGCTGATGGGCGCGGGCCAACTGATCGTCACCAGCGCCGGGCGCCTGGAGAACATCGGCACGCTCCAAGCCACCGCCGATGCGAACCTCGCGGCTTTGACGCTCGCCAACAGCGGCCGCATCAGCAGCGGCGGCAACCTGAAGCTCACGACCCAGGGCGACCTGGCCAATGCACTGAACGGGACGGGCGGCACGCTCGAAGGCGCGCGGCTGGAGCTCGCCAGCACCGCGGGCGACATCGACAACCGCGGCGGCACCCTGCGCCAGACCAGCAGCGCCGGCCTCGGGCTGAATGCGCCGGCCTTGAGCAACACCAGCGGCGGCGTCATCGGGCTGGAGCCGGTGGCGGCTGCGCCTTCCACGCCCGGCCCCGGCGGCGGTACGGGCACAGGAACTGGAACGGGCGGCACTGCCACCCCAGGCGCGCCGACAGCAGGCACCGGCACCATCGCGCCGGCGCCGTATGTGCCGCCATCGCCCGGTACCGTCACCGCGGCCGGCACCTTGCGCAACGACGGGGGCAAGATCTACGCCGGCGGGCCCATCAGCCTGCAAAGCGCCAACATCAACAACAACGGCGGCACCCTGAGCGTCGCCAGCATGGCCGTGAGCCAGCCCACGTTCGACAACCACGGCGGCACGCTCAACGTCAGCAACGGTTTCGAGGCCAATGTCGGGAGGTTCGACAACACCGGCGGCAAGCTCAATGCGGGTTCGCTGAACATCGTCACGAGCGGCGACCTGATCAACGTCGATGGCTCGCTAGCCAGCGGCAGCGATGCGAGCCTCGCGGTCGGCGGCAAGGCAGACAACACGCGCGGCACGATCTCGGCCACCGGCCGCCTGATGGCACACGTGGTGGGGGCCATGAACAACAACGCCGGCACGCTGATCGCCAATCAGGCTATGGCACTGGGCGCCGGCAGCCTCGACAACACGACGGGCAGCATCCAGTCGGCACAGGGGGGCGTGCAGGTCAACGTGGTCAATGCGCTGATCAACGGTAGCGGTGGCTCGCTTGGTGCAGCGACCGATCTGAATGTCAAGGCGGGTTCGATCGCCAACAGCGGCAGCTTGCGGGGCGAGAACGATGTCAGCGTCGTGGTTGAGGGTCAGCTGGCGAACGACGGGAGCATCACGGCAGGCCGCCACACGACGGTCGCGGCAGGCCGTGTGCAAAGCGGGACGACAGGCGTCTTTGGCGCGGGCATCCAGAGCGACGGCAAGCTCGGCAGTGCGGGCGAACTGCGTGTCACGACTTCCGGAGCGCTCGTTGCCAGCGGCACCAACCTTGCGGCCGGTGACGCCGTGCTGCACGGCGCGAGTGTCGATGTGTCGGCCAGCCAGACAAACGCGGCCAACATTGGGATCACGGCGACGCAGGGCAACGTGATCACAAGCAAGGCCACGGTCATCACGCCCGGCACGCTTGCCATCACGGCCAATAGCAATGCCGGGCAAACGCTGGTCAACGATGGCGGCACACTCAACGCAGACCGGTTGGACCTGAAGGTCTCGAACATCTCGAACACTCACGAGGGCGAGATCGTTCAGACCGGCACGGGTGCGACCACCATCGCCGCCAGCGGAGCGCTGAACAACGACGGCGGCCGCATCGCCAGCAACGGACAGGACTTGACTCTGCAGGCCGCGTCCATCACCAACAACGCGGGCAAGGTCGAGCACGCTGGCCTGGGCGCATTGACCATCACCGGCGGCCGATACGATGGCGCGAAAACGGGGGGTGTCCCGAGCAAGATTACGACCAACGGCGCTCTGGTGGTCGCGCTGTCCAGCGCCTTCAACCAGGATGGTGGCGAGACCAGCGCCAAGCAGATCACCGTTGATGCAGGCTCCTTGAGCAACCGCGGTGGACAGATTGTTCAGACGGGCAGCGAAGCTGCGCGCATCACGGCGAAAGCTGCGTTGGACAACACCGGCGGCACCATCGCCAGCAACGGCGGCGTCAGCCTCTCCGCGGGCAGTCTCACGAACCAGGGCGGAACGATCCGTGCGGCCGAAGCTTCCAGCCTCGGTTTGGCAGTGACTGGCGTGCTCGACAACAGCAACAAAGGCACGGTCAGCGCAGGTGGCAACGCCACGATCACCGCCGGCCAGCTGAACAACGACAGTGGCAGCGCAACGGCTGTCGGCGATCTGAGCCTCACCATCGGCGGTGCCGCGACGAACGCGGGTGGCACCCTGGCTGCCAACGGGAACACCAGGCTCGTTGCAGCCACCTTGGGTAATCGTCTCGGCACTGTCGCGGCAGTCAAGGGTAACCTGGGCGTGACCACTTCCGGTGCGACGACCAATGACGAAGGAACGCTGCAGGCCGGAGGCAAGGTTGCCCTGGCCAATGGTGGCCTCATCAACACGGGCGGCAAGGTTTTTGGTGACAGCCTGACGGTGGACACACGCGGCAATGCCCTGGACAACAGCGAGAAAGGGACATTGGCGGCGACCACCACTGTCGATCTGAAGTCGGGCGCTTTGAACAACGACACCGGACTGATCCAGTCCGGCGCCGCAATGACCATCGACACGAAGGGCCAGACGCTGCGCAACACCAACGCCGCTGGCTATGACAACAAGCAGGGCGGCATCACCAGTGCCAGTACGCTCGATATCAAGAGCGGTGCGGTCGACAACGCGGCCGGATTCATCGGCGCGAAGAATGCACTGACCGCCGATACCGGCGCCTTCTCCAACTCTGGCGGCGGCATGGTGCTGGGCCAATCAACCGTTGCGATCGACACAGGTCTCGCGGGGTATGACAACAGCGGCGGGCAAACTCTGGCGGTTGGGGACCTCAGCCTCACCACAACAGGACTTGCCAATGTGCAAGGCCTGATCCGGTCCACGGCGACGACCACGCTTCACGCCGTCACGCTCAACAACGCCGGCACTCAGGGCGCAGAGCTGGGCATCGAAGGCAAGAATGTCAACATCTCGGCGCAGTCGCTCTCCAATAAAACGGGTGCAATTCGTGCGGACGAGAACGCCATGCTCACCAGCAGCGGGCAGATCGACAACAGCGCGGGCCTGGTATCTGCAGGCGACACGCTCACCGTGAAGGACCCCGGTGCAGTCAAGAGCCTGTCAGTGCTCAACACCGGCGGCACCCTGATCGCCGGCAAGAACGTCTTGCTCGACGCAGGTTCGGTCACGTGGGACGGAAAGCTGCTGTCGCAAGGCGACATGAGCTTGGGGGTCACCGAGGACATCGCCTTTGCCGCAGGCAGCGAAACCATCGCCAACCACAACCTGAACATATCGACGGCCGGCAATATCACCAATGGTGGCAAGCTGAGTGCCGGCAACGACCTCACACTTTCCGCGAAGGACATCAACAACACGGCGACTGGCGACATCCAGGGGAAGAACACCACGCTGAACGCCAGCGGCACATTGACCAATCGAGGTGTGATCGATGGCATCGAGACCCGGATCAATGCTGGGACACTGGACAACCTTGGCACTGGTCGTATCTATGGCGACCACATCGCGATCGGTGCCGGCACGCTCAACAACAGCGCGGAAACGGTCAACGGCGTGGCTTCGGCCGGCACCATTGCGGCACGAGACCGACTGGACATCGGCGCCGGCACCATCAACAACCGCGATGGCGCGCTGATCCTGAGTGGTGGAGACCTTTTCATCGGCGGCAAGCTGGTCGACGGCAAGGCCAGCGAAGCAGCCGGCACGCTGAACAACCACGCGGCCACCATCGAGGCAGTCGGCAATGCCGATATCAAAACCAATGTCCTGAACAACACCAACGGCGGCGTGACATGGAGCACCCAGACCACGTCGGATGGTCGAGAGCACAGGGAATATGCGCTGCCCGGCAGCTCGACGCGCTACGATCCGAGCCAGCTGGTCTTCGTGACGGTTCAGGGCCCCTCGGTCGACTTCGAGCACCTGATGGGGTATCTGTGGCCCAGCTTCGTGAGCTACGCCGCGGGACCCGTCTTCGGCCAGTTCTCGGGGATTCTGGTGCCCTCGGCCAGCTATCCGCTGTCCCGCTACGGCACCTACTACGCGAATCCGCCGCGCAACAGCAGCGATCTGCATGGCATACGCTATGTGAATATCGATTTCAGCGAGCCGTTCACAGAGCCCGGTGCCTGGTACTCGCGCACCGATCCGATCTGGGCCGCTTTCGGTGTGATGCCACCGGCGACCGACTTGCCGACAAACGACGCCCAACTGGCGGCCTACCTTGAGGCCCACAAGCGCCTCGACGCCTCGACCGAGGCCTTCATCCGGGACGTCTACGACAACTACGCGCGCTCCTACTACGCCTGGGCCTATACCGAGTCGACCACCACCCCGGTGCTGCAGACGTCGTCGCCCGCCCGCATCATCGCTGGCGGCAAGATGAACATCGCCGTAGGCAGCGGCACCAACGACATGAGCCAGATCTTGGCCGGGGGGGCGTTGACCGTCACCGGCGGAACGATCACGAACAAGAACGTCGAGGTCTCCGGGGCGCAGACTCGCACCGGAGTGCAGCTGTTCCAGGCGGGTCTGGGTGACGGCGAGCAGGTATCTCCTTACAACACCAGCGTGCCCATCACCGTGACCCTGGCGGCGGCACGGCAGGAGGGCAATGTCTCGGTGGCGGGTAGCGGCGGATCCACCGGCACCCTGACCCCCGGCCACACCAACCAGGGCATCACCGGTCCGAGTGGCATCAATGCCGGCGGTCCCACGGGCGTGGCGGGCGGGACCGGCACGCCGGTGAACGCGTCAGGTACGGCCTCTGGCGGCGCGACGGGCCCCATCGTCCATCCGATTTTCGAGGTGCGTCTGGCCGAGAGTTCGGGTTCTACACAGGTCGTCCGCGCCACCTTGCCGAACCTGACCGTCCCGTCGGCCAGCCTTTTCCGCACGCATGCGGAGGCTTCGAGCCACTACCTGATAGAGACCGATCCGCGCTTTGCCAACCAGCGCAACTGGCTCAGCAGCGACTACCTGCTGAACAACCTGGGGCAGGACCCGAACAACACGCTCAAGCGCCTGGGCGACGGCTTCTACGAGCAGCGCCTGATCCGCGAGCAGGTGGCGCAACTGACGGGCTACCGCTACTTGGACGGCTACGACAGCGACGACAAGCAATACGCCGCGCTGATGGATGCGGGCCTCACTTTTGCGCGCCAATACGCACTGCGCCCGGGAATCGCGCTCACGCCAGCACAGATGGCGCAATTGACCAGCGACATCGTCTGGTTGGTGGAGCAGACCGTCATACTGCCGGACGGCAGCACTCAGCGCGTGCTCGTGCCACAGGTCTATGCGCGAGTAAAAAACGGCGACGTCGACGGCTCGGGCGCCTTGCTGGCCGGCAAGGAGGTCAACCTCAAGCTCGATGGCGACCTGGTCAACAGCGGCACGGTCGCCGGGCGCAGGACCGTCAGCATCACCGCGGAGAACCTCCAGAACCTGAACGGCCGCATCTCCGGTGGCAGCCTCGACCTCAAGGCCCGGACCGACCTGAACAACATCGGCGGCACGATCGACGCGGCCAGCCAGCTCAAGATCGAGGCCGGGCGCGACATCAACGTGCGCACCACGACCAGCAGCAGTGGGCTGGCCCTGGACCTTACCCCCGGGGCCGTGAGCCTGCGCGGCGCCACCATCGTCGACCGGGTGGCCGGCCTCTACGTGACCGGCTCCAAGGGCGTGCTGGTGGCTTCGGCTGGGCGTGACGTCAACCTGATTGGCGCCCTCGTCGCCAACAGCGGCAAGGAAGGCACGACCGAGATCGGCGCGGGCCGCGATATCAACCTGGGCACCGTCACTACCGCCAGGCAGGACGCCACGGTCCGGGATGTGGGCAACTACCGCGCCGAGGCCAGCACGCAGGAAGTCGGCACCCGCGTCGAGGCCAGCGGCGACATCCGGTTGCGAGCCCAGCGGGATGTCAACGCACGTGCCGCCACCATCGACAGCACGGACGGAGCGTTGGAGGTGATCGCTAAGCGCGACATCAATATCGTCGAGGGCCAATCCGGCACGGCACTGAACGAGGGTCTTCAAACAAGTGACCATGGTTTCGGAGGAAGCGAAAGCCGCAAGGATCAGGGCACCTTCGGTTCGACCGGCGTCATCGGCAGCAGCTTGGGCGGCAAGACCGTGGTGCTGGATGCCGGCAACGACATCCGCATCCGCGGCTCGAATGTGGTGAGTGACAAGGGAACCGAACTGCAGGCCGGCAACAACATCACCATCGAGGCTGCCAAGCAGACCCGGGACAGTCAGACCGTGCGCGAGGAATCCAAGAGCGGCATCTTCGATGCAGGCTCAGGCTGGACCTGGGGTCACCAGGACATGCGAAGCACCAGCAAGCGCGATGAAAGCACCGCCGTGGGCAGCACGGTGGGCGCCATCTCGGGCAATGTCACCATCACTGCCGGCAACCGCTACAGCCAGGTGGGCAGCGATGTGACGGCCCCCGATGGCAACATCGACATACAGGCGCGCGATGTGCAGATCGTGGAAGCGCGCGAAAGCAGCCGCAGCGAGAGCACACAAAGCTTCTCGCAAAGTGGCATCACGCTGGGCTTCAAGGCGCCGCTGATCGACATGCTGCGGGGCATGGAGGACACGGCCGAAGCCATGGGCAATACCAAGGACGACCGCATGAAGGCGCTGGGCGCGGCAAGCATCGGACTGAGCGGCTTTTCGGCCTACCAGGACATTGCACAGCAGGCCGCGACCCAAAACCCGGACGGCACTGGAGCCGTTAGCATGGGCGCAACGCTGACCATCGGCAGCAGCTCGAGCGAATCCACACGCAAAGAGAGCAGCGACACCTCGGCGCGCTCGCGCGTGCAGGCCGGCGGCAACGTCTCCATCGTCGCCGCCGGTGGTGGGCGAGACTCCAACATTCTCGTGCGAGGCAGCCAGATCGACGGCGGGAAGAACGTCAGCCTCGCGGCGGACAACAACGTCACGTTGGAAGCGGCCTCAAATATCAAGAAGGAGAGCTCTACCAGCCGCAGCAGCAACGCGAGCATCGGTGTGGGCGTGGCCTTCGGCGAGACCAATGGCATCACGCTCGAAGTCGCGGCGGCCAGCCAGAGCGGACGCGACAGCGGAACCGACGGCGCGTGGACGAACACCACCGTCAAGGCTGGGCAGCAGGTCAGCATCCAGAGCGGTGGGGATACCACTGTGCGAGGGGCCATTGTCTCGGGCAAGCGCGTCGAAGCGAATGTAGGTGGCAATCTACGCATCGAGACCCTGCAAGATACCAGCACCTACCATAGCGAAAACAGCGGCGGTGGCTTCAGCGGAAGCTTCTGCATCTACGCGTGCTACGGCGGCAGCGTCAGCGTGAGCGCAAACAACATGCGCGGCGATGGCGACTTTGCCAGCGCGACCCAACAAAGCGGCTTCTTTGCGGGCGACGGGGGCTTTGGTGTCAGCGTTCGGGGCAATACGACGCTCGTCGGCGCCGCCATCAGCAGCAAGGATGCGGCCGTGGACGAAGGGAAGAACAGTTTCAACACCGCCAGCTTGACGATGACCGATCTCGTGAACCGGGATATTTTCAAGGGCAGCGGCTATAGCTTCAACATCAGCACGTCAGGCGGCGGGGGCGCAGGCATCGGCGACAGCGACATCGACCGGTCCAGCACGACCCGCAGCGGCATCTCGGGCATTGCGGGCAATACGGCGATCCGGACCGGCGTGGACGGCACCAACGCGCTGCAGATGACCAATCGTCAGCGTGCTATGCGCGACATTCAGGCGCAGGTTCTGATCACGTCGCAGTTCGGATCGCAGGCTTCGCGCGCCGTTGGAGACTACGCCGAGGATCAGTATCGAACGCTGATGCGTCAAGCCAATGCCATGGGGCCCTCGCCCGAGCGCGATGCGATGGTGGCGGAGGCGGCAAAGTGGGGTGAAAGCGGTGTCTACCGCGTTGCTGCCCATCTTGTCGTCGGTGGGTTGGCGGGTGGCGCGGGCGGCGCTGCAGGCGCGGGCGCCGCTGCTGCCGGAGCGCAATCGCTCAACGACCTGCAAAACAGCATGTTGGATAGCCTGATAGGCGCGGGACTGAGTCCGTCGGCTGCCAGAGTGGCTGCAAGCACGCTGGGCGCCGGGTTCGCTTCCGTGGTTGGCGCGCTCGCTGGCGGAACCGCGGGCGCTGCGAGCGCCTACAACACCGATGCAAACAACCGCATCTTGCATCCCAGCGATACGGTGAACGCACATTTGCTCGCAGCTCAGTCCGGCGGCAAGTACACCCCGGAGCAGATTGCGGAGGCCCTGCGATGGTCCGGTGTGCGTGACGCGTCCGGCAATGTGGCCACTCCTTCGGGCGGTTTGCAGTCCTATGATTCAGCGACCGGGCAAGCCTACAGTTCGCAGTCGCCGACCCGGACGGTGGCGGGGGACATGGTCTATGACCCGGGCCTGAGAGTGGTAGCAAATGGCTATGCCCTCCAGGAAACCCTGCCCGGCGCGCCCAGCCGGGAGTTGATGAACTTCATCGTCCAGGGCACGGGCGGAGCGAGGTCACCCTACGTCTTTGATACGACCGGAATGACCTATGGGCCGGCCAATAGCGCTGACAATCCGCAGTATTTCCCGTGCGCCAGCACGACGTGTTTGGTCTACGGAGCGAACTGGAACCCCAACAATCCGACCAACCAGGCACAGGCTGAACGAGGGCGAAATGGTGTTGGCGCCGCTCTGTTGATCGTCGGTGCGCCAGTTGCGACGTACTTTGGCGCGCCGTGGCTCATGCTCAGGGGGGTGACTGCACAAACTACATTGACCTCTGGGAATATCGCAACTGTCACACCCGGGCAGTGGTTTGGCTCAATGGCGATAGGCAGTGGATTTTCCATGGGGAGCACTCTCCTTTTCAATCCCAATGCCACTCCTTTGCAGCTATCCGTGAGCGCCTTCGGCGGAGCACTCGGCAGCACAATAAAGCTTGGTGCAAATGTCTCTGCAGGATTGGCCAATCAGTGGATACCCACCACCTCTGGCAACCTGTCTACTCAGTTGATGGGGACTTCGACCTCGCGGCTAATCGGAATTGGAGCGGGGAATATGGGTTCAAATGAGAACTCAGGGGAGTCATTTTGGACAACTCCTGTACGTACTCACGCATGTCAACTGCTTGGCACTTGTTAGTCCACATATGAAACCAGACACCGATCCCCCAGGGACTCCTTTTAGTTTCGATGGTGTAGCTACTTGGCTATTTCCAAATCTATGGAATGAGACGAAGAGCGTTCCGTTCAGAGGGGCGCTATTTATTCTTTCCTACAGTGCGTCAACTATCTTCTTCTTTTCGTTAGTGATAGTTCCTGTCGGATTGTTTGTTTCTCTTCCGTTGG
>NZ_CALRZC010000010.1:0-80736 GCF_943372545.1 Variovorax sp. YR752
GAAATGTCGAGACCATGCCCCGGCCATATCCTGTCTCTTCGCCTGGAGGGTTGCCCACTGGAGTAGCTCTACTGCCCGATGAAGCACGCTTCACACGCCTCCCCGCGGGGCAGAACCAAACTGACCCTGGACGGCAAGCCCTCGCGCTGGCAAGCTCGAGACTGGGGCACTTCCGCGAATGTGCCGTTCAGGCAAGTCCCCCGCCAACGGGCCACTTTCCGTTGCACACCGGTGCGCGACGGACGGTTGCATCATTAGGTTGATGGAAGGCAGGGTGCGCCCGACATCGCACACTTTGGCTGGCATCTGAAGGAAGCCCACCGTATGCCCACTGCCGTGTTGATGACACCGTCGCAGTACACGACGCTAGTGACCCTTGTGGCACTGCGGCTGCCTGCTGCCGTCGACGCGGGCTACGTGTCCAACATCACGGGCCCCGACGTGGCCGCGAAGATGCCGACCTCCACCCGGACTGACACGGTCGCACGCTGGCTCGTGGACGAGATCCTGCGGGCGTCGACGCCCGCCTACTTCATCAGCGTGGTCGAGTTCGCCAACGACCTTCAGTCGGGAGCGGCCTCGCTGGTGACGCTGGCGAACACCTTGCGCACGGACCCCGCCCAGTGGCAACCGCTGGACGGCGCTAGGCCCGACTGGACGGTTGATTCCGACCCGCTGGCCGTCGCGGACGGTCGCCCCTTCGTAGACCGGCGCGGATTCCGTGAACTGCTGCCTCGTTTCGGCGTGACCGGCACGCCCGCCTGCATCCTCGTCACCGGCGACACCGCGGGCGGCAAGTCCTACCTTCACGACTTTTGCCGCGCGCTGGTCGCTGGACGCGAGGGCCTGTCCATTGGATACGCGCGCGTGCCGTCGAATGACCTGGCTAACCCTAGCCCCCGTCCGTTGGCCGAGCGGTTGGCGCTCGACCTGGATGTCTCCATCGACGCGGAACCCGACGAACACGGGGAACCGGAACGGGATGCCGAAAACCTGGCGACGTGGATCGCCCGCTATAGCGTCGATCGAAGCATCCCTGCGCTTGCGATCCTCGACGAGTTCGGCAGGTCCGGCGTCAGCCCGGCGCACCACAAGTTCGTCGTCACCCTGGCGCGCCGGGTGCAGGACGACGCCCGGGTGCGAGCCCGCCTGCGCGTCGTGCTGATCGACTACCAGAAGGAGAGGCTTTCGGATGCGGGCATCCAGTACCAGCACTACGTGCTGGAGCCGATAGAAGCCTCGCATCTGGAAATGTGGTTCCGCATGCGCTTCCCTGGCCATGAAAACTACCGCTATGAAACGGCTGCGCAGCGGATCGCCGACCGCGTGACGAAGCTGGCACCGGCGCAGCGCATGGAGGGCCTGAACAACTTCGTTCGCGCGGCCGCGCTGAAGTTCGCCTAACGATGGGACCGGACCTTATCCTCAGCGCCGTGCTGGCCACTTTCGGCAAGTCCGCCGCAGGCACGCTGGTTCGCTTCGCCCGGCGGTTCGCCGGCGAGAAGATCGGACTTGCCGTCGAAAGCGAGACGTCGCCCACCAGTCAGGCGGCGCGCTTCGCGCGCGAACTCGCGGAGGCCGGCAAACTGTCCGAGGCCCTGTTCGATGCGCTGGAGTCCACCAGCCCCGAGTACAAGGACATCATCGATCGTGCCCGGCAGGCCTGGCGCCGTGAACAGGGCGACGAAACCGTCCGCAACGCAGAGGCCGTCGCAGCCAGTGCGGCCGTGCGCGGCCCCGGCGCTACGGCAACAGGCGCCGGCGTTGACGATTGGCTGGTCGGCCTGGACGCGGTGCTGGACGAGGCAGCGTCCCCTCCGTCCAGCCCCCCGCCGTACTGGATCGACGCGGCCGCCCTCCTGCCGAGCTTCGACCCGCGCGCGCTAGCGCGCCTGGCGCACGAGAGCAAGGATGGCCAGGCGGACGATGCGCTGGTCGCCATGGCACCGCTGGTGGAAACCGAAGGCAGCGGGCTGTGGGTGCTTAAGCGCGAGGCTCGCCGCGACGCCATTGCACACATGGTCGACCAAGGCACTCTGCGTCAGGCCCTAGACCTGGCACGCCGCCTGGACCGCGATCGACGGCATGGCCTTTATATGGATCTACTCGACCAGGCATGCGACTACGGACATATCCGCGTGACCGTCAACGATTCGCAGGAAAGCCTTGTTGCCGCGCAGGCCATCGGCGACTGGTTCCAGCGCGCGAAGCATCAGCCGGTCGACCTGGACCGCCTCAGCGTGCTACTGGAGGCCCGCGACAAGATCCAGCCGTTACGCAAGCTCGTGGGGAAGCATTTCCAGGGCCGCGAAGAAGAACTGGCCATCCTGGCCGAGCCCGCAGGCTTCGGCCCGCAGCACATGCACGTACTTGCGCTCACGGGGTTGGGCGGGGTGGGCAAGTCGGCGCTCATCGGCCGCTACGTGCTAACCCTGATCGACGTCGAGGTGCCGAAGCCGGTCGTGTACCTCGACTTCGACCGCGCCGAAGTC
This sequence comes from Variovorax sp. YR752, assembly GCF_943372545.1. NCBI lineage: Bacteria > Pseudomonadati > Pseudomonadota > Betaproteobacteria > Burkholderiales > Comamonadaceae > Variovorax > Variovorax sp. YR752. The sequence continues at coordinate 2,493 of NZ_CALRZC010000010.1, forward strand.
GATCCAGCCAACCCGCGCAAGCTGATCGAGCGCATCGCACGCAATCTGGGGCTGTTGTATGCGGGCCTGCTGGGGTCACCCGCCTCGCGCGACTTCTACCAACTGGAGGGGATTGCTGCCGGCGACAACATCCCGCCGAACGAACAACTCGCCCACTGGCTACCCAAGGTTGACACCGAGCCGGAGTTGCTCCGCGGATTGAAGCAAGGCCTAAACGATGACGAGATCGTTCTCGTCTTCGACACCTTTGAAGTCGTCTGCGCCCGCGGGCCGGAGGTGCTCAGGCGCTTCGCCGACTTCGTGCAGCTTTTCCTGTCGATATTGCCCCGGGCACGCATCGTGATCTCGGGGCGGGGCCGCATCGACCTGCCGCTGGACATGTATCCCATGGTCCTGAAGGACCTGGACACCCGGAGTGCCCGCGCGGTGCTAGTTTCCCACGGTGTTGTCGACGAGGGCCTGCAGTCGCGCATCCTCGAGGTCATGGGCAGCAGTCCGCTAGTGCTTCGATTGGCCGGCCAGGCCGTGAAGTCCGGAAAGCTCAGCCTGAACGACATAAACCAGTTCGATGCGCAAGCGCGTGGCACGCGGGTCCAGGGTCTGCTCTACACGCGGGTGCTGGGGCACATCAGCGACCCCGACATCGAGCGCCTGGCGCATCCGGGCATGGTGGTGCGGCGAATCACGGCGGAGGTCATCCGTGTGGTGCTGGCCGATGTCTGTCGCATTGCGCCGGCGCAGGCCAAGCCGCTTTTTGCGCGGTTGCCGGGCCAGATCGACCTCTTCGAGCCTGCCTCGGAGCTCCGCCCCGACGACGATCCGCTCGCAGACCCGGGTGCGCTGCGCCATCGTCAGGACCTGCGCGAGGCGCTGCTGCAGGTGATGCACGACGATCCCCGATGGCGCAGCGACCTGCCGCTCATCCATCGTCGGGCCGCCGACTACTACAAGGACCTGCCCGGACTGGTCGCGCGTGCCGAGCGGCTCTACCACCTGCTGATGCTCGACAGCGAGTGGGACGAGCTTGAGCAGGACGACCTGCCATGGGACGACCGGATGGCCCCCCTGCTCGCGCGGTCGTGGGCCGAGCCCTTCCCAGTCCGCGCGCGCGCCTGGCTGGGGCTTCGCCTCGGCCTGGACTGGAGCGAGCCGGGTCAGGATCTGCGCCTCGTCGACTGGGAGATCCGCACCGCCCGCGTGGCGCGGGAGCGGCTGCGGGCTGGCGACGCGGCCGGTGCACTCGTCGCCCTGCACGAGCGGCAGGAACGCACGCCGGGTTCCGTGCTCGACATTGTCGAGGCCAACGCGCTCACGACCCTGGGACGACATGCAGACGCCCTACATGTCCTGGAGCTCGCGCTGGAGCGGCGGGCGCACGCACCGGTGGCGCACGTGCTGCAACTGCAACTGATGGCCGCCGATGCCGCCGATGTCCTGGGGCGTGCCGCCGACGCACAGGCGCACGCCGAGTCTGCCGCCGCGATGGCTGGCGCGGCGGGCGACGTCAACGCGCGCCTACATGCCCTCGACGTGCTAGGCCGCGTCACCGGAAGCCCGGTGGTCATGCGCGAACTCGAGCGCACGTTCGTTGACAGCCCGCAGCGCGACCTGCGCGCGGATGAACAGTTGGCCGCGCGCGTCGTCCGCTCGTTCGGCAGCACGTCCAATGCCGTGCTGCGCAAGGCCGCGTCCACGTTCGGCGACCTTCCGCAGCAGGACCTGCTCACGAACGACCTAAGGACCTGGAGCTCGCTGTTCGAGACGGTGAAGTCGCGGCAGGGCGGCCTCAAGCTGCTGACCACTTTCGCGCCGCGCATCGGCCTGGCCACCCGGGAGGACGATCCGGTGCGCTTCGCCACCGAAGTGCTCCGTCATGGCCTACGTGGCGAGACGATCGATACCTTGCTCACGGCATTCGGCGACGATCCGGCGATCGTGGCGGGATCACTGGCCACATTCAAGGCGCTGCCGTGAGTTTCGAAGGCTATCTGCCCGCAACCCAGCTCCGGGAGGTTATCCATGCGCTGGTCGACCTCGGGCTCTTCAAGCCGGAGGCGCAGGACGCCATGCGCTCGGGGATCACGCCCGCCTACCAGGCGCTGCTGCCGGTGGCGCTCGCGCCGAAGGTGCAGTTGACCCTGACGCTGAATCAGCTCAACCGCGTCCATAACCTCGTCAACGGTGACGTGCCGCTGGCGCAGTTCCTTGAGATCGCCGCGCTCCTGTCGGCTGGGACGAGCCAAGCAGCTGTGATTGGACGCTCGCTGGAGACCGTCCACTACGTGGCCGCCCCCCCGTCCGCGCCCACCCTCGTCGCCACGCATGCCGTGACAACGCCGGGCCCGGTAGCGCCCATCAATACTGAGGTCACGCTGCAGGCGCAGACGGGTGCGCTCGACCAGACTGTCAGCGTGCGCTTCCTGTCAGATGGCCTGGCAGCATCGAAGTCGGTGGTGAAGTTGTTGGTTCACCGGCACATCGGTGGCGAATCGGAGTTCGTCGAGGGCGACCAACCCAGGTTGGTGAACGGCACAGGGTGGATCATTGCACCGGGCCTACTGATTACGAACCACCATGTGATCAATGCGCGTCGCAAAGAAGGGGTCATCGAGGCGGACGCGACGGATGCCGATTTCCGCCTGCAGGCGGAGAACACGCGCGTTCTGTTTGACTACGTGAGCGACGGCGCGCCGGAGCCCGTGCTCACGGGTCCGGGTGCATTGTTGTATAGCGACAGGGACCTGGACTTCGCGCTGCTGCGCCTGCCAGCCGGAGCGCCCCTGCGCCGGCCGCTGCGCCTACGCACCCACGCGATGCGCAAGACGCAGCAACAGGCACTCGGCATGGGTGTCAACCTGCTGCAGCATCCTAACGGCAAGCCGATGCGTCTGGGCTTCCGCAACAACTATGTCGTGGTCGGCGACGACCGGTGGTTGAGCTACCTAACCGACACAGATATCGGCTCGTCAGGCTCCCCAGTGTGCGACGACACCTGGAGGGTCTCGGCGCTGCATGCCGGCTCGCGCGCGATCCAAGCGGAGGGTATCGAGATCCTTGGCCAGCGCTATCGGCGCGAGAACTATGGCATTCCGATGCCGACCATCATGACTCACTTAGGGGTCAGCGCCCCTGCCCTGATGGCAGAGATCACTGCGGGTCAGGCTGAGCCGTGAGCGCCTGGGCCAGTCGGCCGGCAACCCTGTCGGCCGCCTGCATCCATTCGGGCTCGGCATCCAGGCCCGAAACGAACAGCACCCGCACGGGCGGGGGGCTTGTTTCCTGGGACTCCCGCAGGGCCGCTGCACCCGTGCCCTGCAGGTGCACGATGGCGCGCAGGCGGTTGCGCTCGGATTGCCATAACACTTCCAGCGGTGCTGCACCCAAAGGCGCCAGCACCACGGCATCGCCACCCAGGCACTCGCGAACTCGCAGGGCGAACGACAGCGCGCCGGCGCCATCGGCGGCAGCGTCCCAATAGACGACCAGCAGGCGATCGGCCGCAGCCGACGCGTAGCCCAGCAAGGTATACGGTCCGTGATGAGTGGCCGGGAAGGACAGGGTCGCAGCAGCCGGATCCGGCACGGCGATAGCCGGCGCCCCCAGTCTCGTGCGCCGCGACTGCGCCCAGGGCGCTTCGCCGGCCTCGGCCCGTGACTGGATGAGGCGGTGGCCGTCAGAGGTGACCAGGCTCGCCTGCCTCGATTGGCCACCGCTCAGCAGCGCCAACTTATGCAGTGCCACGCCGTCGGCAACGCGCCTTGCGTGCGGCGCCCCCAGGGCGGCGCTGATCGCCGCCTCGTCTTCCAGATAGAGCACCTGCTGCGTACCGAGCGTGAGCCAGTCGGCCCGCGGGTCCAGGCGGAGCGCCGCGGCGCCTCGCGCCCGCGCAGCCTGCGGACCCTCATCCGGGATCGACACCAGCGTGCCGCGGCGAGCGGCATCAGGCAGCGGACGGGGAACCGGCAGGCGGAGGGCTTCACTGAGAACGCGCGGAACGTCCCTAGGGTGTAGTGCGCTATGCAGGAACTGCGCATGATCGCCGACTTGGTACGCCGGCACGCCGGCATCGATGGCCGACCGCGCGTGGTCGTCGAAAGCCGTGAGCAGCATCACGCCCGCCTCGGCACCCGCCAGCGCGGCCAAGTCGCGTGGGTCGTTCATCAGCAGCGTCGTGGCTTCCACGGCAGTCATGGACCCGTCGCCTTGCGACGCCGATACATCGGCATCGCCCCCGAAGCGGGCCAGCGACATCTCGAGACAGGTATGCGGCGGCTTCGCCCAGGTCCTTATCGTCGCCAAGCGCTGGAGCATGCTTTGCACATCGGGGTCGAGTCGTCCGAAGCGCCGCACGAGTCCCTCGACTTCGATGACGAGGTTCAGAACCTTCATGCGCCCGGGCCGCGGCGCCCCTGCGCCGTCGCCGCGGCTCACCAGGCCACGCGACCGCCGGCCTCGGCTGCAGCCTCCACTTGCGTCCCACCCAGCAGCTTCGTGCGAAACATGCCGAGCTGGGCGAACACACGCGTGCGCTGTCCCGGCGTAAATTCACGCAGCCATTCGTCGTCGCAGTAGTTCATGTAGTTGTGGATCGGACACTCCAGGCCGGCAGGGGCCGAGGGGCACAGGTTGTAGGGCTGGCCGGCGTCGTCGGGCTTGCCGTAGTTCGGGCCGCCATGGGCGGGCGTGTCGCTGACCTCGTCTCCCTCGCCGAAGCAGCCGTCCTGGAAGGTGTGGTACAGGCCAAGCCAGTGCCCCACCTCGTGAACTGCGGTGATGCCGAGATTGAAGTCCTCCAAGTCGCCTCCCGGCAAGGTGGAGTGCAGGATGACTACGCCATCCATGTCCGGATCACCTTCCCTTTCAAACGGGAACGTCGCCCATCCCAGCAAGCCACCGCCTGGCCCGGCCGTGTAGAAGTTGAGTCCGTCTTCCGGATCCAGGCCGCGGTACTGCTGCTTGCACTGCCGTTCGGCCTTCGACCGGTGGCCCATGGTGAAGAAGGCGGCGCTGTCGACGAACTGCGTCCGGGCTTCCTCAAACCGGAAGCGGACACCCAGCGGGTTGAAGGCCTGGTTGAGTGCATCGACCTGCAGCTTGCGGCGTTCGGCAGTGACGGTTCCTGCGTCGCCGTTGGTGATGTGGATGAAGGCAATGAGGATGGTGACGTCGAGGCCTGCCTCGGGAACGTTACGCAGGTAGGCGTTCTCGAAGTCAGCGATACGCTTGCGATCGCCCGTACCGGGCTGATGGGTGGCGCAGCGGCGGAATCCTGGGGTGTTGCTTGCCATTCGATGGACCTCCCTGTGTGCGCAGACATGCTTCGTGGAAATCCAACGCCGCCCGACAGAGCGCTGACTCTATCGGCGAGTCGCGCAGTTGTCATCGGAAAGCCGAAGGACGGGTTTGTACCCACCAGTAGGCGGTCTGCGCCCTGCGCCACCTCGCCTGCCCGATTCCTGCTCGAGGGCTCAGGCCCCGCGGCCTTCAGTATCACTGGCCATTGCGGGCGGCACTTACGCGCTCAATGCGATTAAAGGAGTTCACGGTGACGTAGTCAATTCTGCGGGCGATCCGGATCGAATCGTTCGCTAGCTTGCGGGTCTGAGCCACAATGTGCCTAGTCGCTCCACGCTACGGCTCTGGTCTTAGAGGCGGCGAGTGCGACCAGATCCGAACTAGAGCGCTCCGGGCACGCACCAAAGCGCATAGCTGGCATTGGACAAGGGGAAGCCAAGGTGGATCTTGAATTCTTCATGGATCGGAACGGATCCACATCGCCAGTATCCGACCTGATGCATTTGGGTCCGGCCAGCCAGATGGTCTACGCCCGGGTGAGAAACGAGGACAAGACACGGACGCTCATTGCTGGGGCCTTCTGGCGATCGTTTCTCGCATCTAACGCGTACTTCCGCTCTCTGGCCACGCTGCGTGCCAGTTCCCTGGCCTACTCTGCCGCCCGCTACCTGCTCGCACCTCAACGTGGGAACGGCAGATTCGATCTTCTGGTGCTGGATCCCGGGCTGCCAGATGCTGCAGCACCGCGCGGTCTGACGGTCGATAGGCAGATCTTTCCTGCCGGTGACGTATACCGGGGCGCACAACTTTCAGAGTTGGCCGGCGTACCACCAGATCTTGTCAACTTCTCAGACGTAGTTGCAGAGGCCGCATTCCTGGGCAGCCCCTTTATGGTCGTGCTGGCCCCACACCCACCGATCGAGTCACTGTGTGTGCCGCATCCGCCCCTGACCGTCGACGATCTCGTTGGATCCACCTCGACCGCCGGCGCCCTCGTCCGATGCAGTCAAAGGTCCGGTTTGAGCGGAGTGACGGCCGCCTATCACGGGCTGGCTAAGGGAACGGGCTCAGTAACGGTAGGTGGTTTGATGGGCAGTATGGTCCGTTCCGACCGCCTGACAGACAGCGCCTTTCTGGAAGTGCCGGGCCTGTCCCCTCCTGTTGCGTCGCCGGCAGGCGGAGTCATGAAGGGCATGCTCCCTCGCGGCATGCAGCAGGCCGAGTTCCGCGGGACGACTTCGGGGCATTCGACGACAAGAATCACCGGCTTCAACCCAGAGCTTCCGAACCCGAGTCCCAATCGGCAAGCACTCATCTACACCGCGAGGGACGCGCAACCGGGTGACTCGGGTGCCGCATTGGTGACGGACGACGGATACCTCGTGGGCTTTGCTTTTGAGAGAACGCTGCCTGGTGCTCAGCCAGAACACTGCTCCTGGGTGTGGGCCCAGTCAGTTCTGGATGCTCTGGATGTTTCACTGATCTGAAGGAGTCTCGATGAGCTGGTTCAAAAAGATCCTCGACGCTGCTCGGGGAATCGTGGTCAAGGAAGGTGAGGACTACGTCCTTGAGGAACTCACAACGGTCAACAACGTCACCGCCCCTCCGGTCGACCTCGTTCCGGACGAAGACTACGTGACGATCGAGGTGCGTTCGTCGCGGATCGTGGCCGTCCGCAAGTGGACCGGAAAGTTCTACAGTTCCGTTCAGTCCCGCGTGTCCTACCTTCACGACAGGGCGGGACAAGTCGAACTGCAGCAGGTGATCGTACCCAAGCTCGGGGAACTCGACGTCCTGAACGTAGACCGATTCATCGTCGTGGACAAGCCAGTCGTTGGACCTGTTCCCTACAAGGGCCGGCTATCAATGGAGCTGGGATTGTTCTCCGTCAAAGGTGGCGATCTAGCGGGTTCCTACTTGGAACTGCTAGACAGCCTCGCCAGCGTATCGGGAGTGTCCTTCCTCAGTGCAGCACGGCCCTATATCGAGCCACTGAAGAAGGGGGCTGATCTGCTATTCGGCAACAGTAACCAATCGACGCTCGAGGTTGGCCTGGACAAGACCTGGGATCAGTTGCGCACGGGTACCTGGGTTCTCATTCGGGGGCCTAAGGGGAAGGTAGATGTCTCGCAGATTCGCCTTGACTCAGAAGACGGCAAGATCACAGACACGAAAGGAAATCCATACAAGGACTACCCATACGTCGTCTTCAGGATTCGGAGGAGTCGTCAGCGCGCTGATTGGATGCTCATTCCGGAACTCAAAGAAGGCTGGGAGGCCATCCGCGCGGCCGTGCAGAGCGGCCAGTCGAACGAGGCCGAGGTGCGAATGAAGAACTTCATCCAGCTGGCCAGATGGAGCGCCGACCTTGTGCCCGAGGACGCCAAGAGACTTGCCGATAAAGCGCGCTCCACCATGGGCCTGATCCAACCCCAGGAGGCCATCGCAAGCATCAGAGCACCGTTCCCCTCGCTCGAGGCGCTCGCGCTCTACCCGGAGCAAGTCCAGTAGAACGCGCGCATTTCCGCGTCAGGAAGTAAGCGTCCGGTGATCCTGTTGCGGCTTTCCGTCCATGTAAGCCTCGGCCACCAACTCGACCGCTAACGGCACAGACAAGCGGGCCGACAAGCGCAAGAACAACTCGTCGTAGTGGTTCCTCCGGGATTCACCGTCCGGCCGCTCGGGCATGCTATCGGCCATCCGATGGCCCTGAACAACAGGAGCGCGAACTCGCACAACCCTAGAAGGCGTAGGCCAGATCAAATCCGATCGAGCGGGTACTGCTGTCAGCATGGGAATATCCCAGCGAAACAATGCCAGTCAATTTCGCCTTGATCGGATAGTCGAACTCGCCGCGCCAAACCGTCTTGCCGGGCGCCCCGCTCTGCGTCACACGCTTGACCTGCAGAGCGGCCAACATATTGCGCTTCCACTCGTAGCTAACTTTCGCCGCCACCGATCGGCTGTACCGGCTGACGTCCGCCTCGGGAGTCTCGCCGTCCCGCGAAACGGCCCCGGCCATATCCAAGCCCCAAGGCCCGAAGGCGCCGCTCAGGGTAAGCCGAAGCACCTGCGACATGCGACTCGAACCCACCTCTCCGTGGGTGGGCAGGTCCAACTCCAACTCGGGCACGATGCCGTACTGCCCCGAAGAACCGAAGGTCTTCGTGTAGTTGACGACCAACGCGATGTCGGCCAAGCCGCGGCTTCGCTCTACGCCAGACTTAACTCGCTGGTAGCCGTCGCCAGAGACCTCGAAGTACCAGCGATTCGGCGCGTAGCTCACGAGAAAGGGCAACGACAGCGTCCGCTCGCCATCCGAGGCGCGGTCGAAGGACGCTCCCAATTGGACCGTGTACACCGGTTCGGAGGGCTGTTCCTGCGTTGGTGGCACGGCCAAGCTCAACAGCCGTGCGGTGTTGCGGTCTGCCCCTGCGGTGGTGCGCACGCGCTCGGCAGCAGGGGACTCTCGTGCCGTGAGGCCCGCCGATGCCAGCACGACCCACAGCAGCACCTTTCCACTAGCTGCACGCATGACTGCGGCTGAGCCCTGCGAGCGCGGATTCCGTGTGGTCATGGATATCTCCTCCTCGATGTCGACGAATTCTCGGCAACTGACGCCGACGTCGCGAAGTCTAGGCGTGCGCTGCGGCTGCAAACAAGCGCACGGCCGAGCGGCGACGCATCTTTGACGACGTTTCACAGCGCTAAAGGCCAGCGTCCCTGAGGTCAGCCATGATCTGCGCCAGTTCAGTCGATGGTTCCGCCTCATGACGCACGTGAACGAAGTCAAGTGGATCGATGCCTGCCGCTTCGAGAGCGCATCCGGCCCGAAGTTGCTGGTGCAGTCCCTCGGCGAAGTCCTGACTTCGCACTGGTCGGACATCCGCCTCGCGCCGCGCTACGCCGCCGAGGATCCACCCGCTGGGCTGATGGAATTCGACTTCAGGGCCCGCGCGCCGAGCGGGCGCGTGCTGGACTGCTCGCTCAAGGTGACCGCGAGCATCGTCGTTGCCTGCCCGGCATGGCTCGAGGGAGTAAAGATTTACTCCGCCACCAACAGCGAGACCCTGGCGCGGGTTCGCACCGGCGAGGAACTCGGCACGACGAACCTTCCGACGACCACGGCCGCCGAGTCGAGCTTTGGCGAACAGCCTCTGGCGGTCTACGAGGATCACTTCCATACCCGCGGCCACGGCCCGCGCCGGCGGCTGCGGCACCAGTTGGCCCTGCACATCGAAGGTCCGGACGGCCGGCGCATCGTGCAGTGTATGGAGGACGTGGCGTCATCGCGTGTTGCGGCCGCCGTGGCCGCAGCGTACTCTTGCGGCGGCGAAGCGCTGTCGGTCGCGATCGGCGAGCTCATGGTGTGGTTGCGCGGCGACCTCGGCAGCGGGTACGCGATCCGCTTCGATGACCGCGCGCGCTGGGTCGGCGCTGAAGAAGGACAGGCAGGCTGACGAGGCCTGCCGCCCGACAACGAACGTCATTCGGGGGACCAATGCGGAGACTTCTGATCCATGCGGTCACGGTGGCGGCGATGACCGTTCTCGCGGTCACGGCACACGCTGAAGGCGACGCCAAGCGCTTCAGGCAGTTCAGTCCGCCGCCCGAGCAGAAGGCGAAGGCAGCTCCGAAGACGGCGGCCCCCGGCCTCTTCTCTTCTCCGGGTCTGGCCCCCTCCGCAGCGGTTGAGGACAGCGAGGTGACGCAGTTGCCCAACAAGTGCCCGGACACCGGCGACGAAAGGGCCTGGACCGAATGGCGCGATATTGCGATCAAGTACCTGCTGCTGACCCGCAAGCCGACCCGAGAGGAGCGAAGGAAGGCCTCGCAGACGCTGCCTTACCTGCACGAGCAGGACGTGCTCACGCGCTCGTCCCAGATCGTGGTTGCTCTCGAACGTTGCTCGGCGACTGGCAAACCTCCGCCGCCGGATGGGCCGCGGGACCCGCTTCGCACGCTCAAGCGCTTCGTGCGCACGCAGCACAACGCCAACTACCTCTTGCCCAATCCGCAGCATCAGTTCGGGCATGGGCCGGTCAAGACCGACGACGACTACTTGTGCGAGGCACGGCCGGCGATCGAGTTGCCGTGCCTGCTCAGGCGCCAGGACTTCCTGACCGCCATGCGTCACCCCAGCACGTACTGGGAGGCCCTCGATCTCATCAAGCAACGTAACGACGGAACACTCGAAGGCGAGTGCAAGGAGGCGACACCGAAGCCGCCATGGGACACACTGATCTATCGCTCGAGGTTCTTGACCGCTCCAGACAGGGAGGAAGCGAAAGAGACCCTGGGGCGGCTTCTTGTGGTGGTGCCCGGCCTGGGCCCAGAGCCCGATCGATGGGTCCAGTTCGGTATCTGGACGCCGCAGGACAGCTGCTACGGCCAGAAGAAGGACAGCGCCCGTTGGAAGGAGTGCCATATCCACAACGTGTCGATCGTCGCGGTCGCCAAGATCGGCGGACCGAAGCCACCTGCGGTTGCGCCACTGCGGACCTACGATGCCATCGCGGACTGGTGGCGCTGCGTTGACGGGTCCTGCCACATTGCGCGCTCCGCCGATGGAGCCATCCTGGCCCGCGATGCCTGCAATACGCCCGGCCCGGTCGATGACAAGACGGTGCAGTTGCGCTTCAGGCTCCAGGTCAACGGCGAAAGCGACGACTGCCAGCGCTGCCACAAGATGATGCCCCTGAGCATCCACCCCGAGAAGGTCTATCGCATCGACAAGAACAAGCGGCTGCGCGCCATCGACGCGAGGGCTGTCGAGAAGGCTGCTGACGTCGTCAACGACCGCATCCGCGACTGGGAGTCCTGGTACGGCCGGGCGCCGGTCTTTTCCATCGGGAAGGACGACACGACAGCGGATTGGCGCAACTACGGCAGCCTGGGGCTCGGCACCGGGCCGAGAAGCTTCCGCCTGCCACCGCGTAGCGACCGATGGCTCCAGGTTTGCAGTGCTCGCGCCGGCGTCAAGCTCGACGCCGCCAGTCGTCAGAAGGTGAGCAATTCGATGGGCTGTGCCAAGTGCCACAACGGCCGCGACGGTGGCACGAACGAACCGGCCTACGGCGTGCTGAACTACCCGCAGGGAACCGACAAGCGGCAGCGCATCCGGTACAGCGCTGAATCGCCGCTCGCCCCCAACATTGTCCGGTCGCACATCCTCAGAGGCGTGATGCCGCTGGACTTGGTCGATGGTTCAGACCCACCGAAGATGACACCAAAAGGTGGCTTGAACCGCGACGAGCGTAAGGCGCTCTTCGAATGCCTTTCGCTGGAGTACTTCGACCCCGTCGGACCGAGGGGTCTGTTCGTGGACTGGTTGAAGAACGAGGGCGAAGATCCCGCGAATCCGCCAACGACGTTGGTCGAGATCACGAAACCAGATCCCGGCGGCGCCGCCTCGCTGTACGCCCTTGCGGCAAGCGCCACGGCAGCCGCGGCCACCCCCGCTTCGGACTTCTCGGCGTACTGCGCCGAGTGCCATGCCACCAACGGCAATGCGACGGCGTGGGGCCCGGCATTGCGCGGCGTTGCGGGCGCGTCGATGGCATCGACGAGCTTCCGCCGCTACTCCCCAGCCCTGCGCGAGCTGGCGCAACCGAAGCCCGGGCAGCCGCGACCGGTCTGGGACGAGGCCAATCTGCTGGAACTTCTGAAGGATCCCGATGCCTTCCTGGGCAAGGACCGGCATACGTCGGCGATGCATGGTGTAGGCGACGAGGACGCCCGCCGTCGCATCGTCCAATACCTGTCCACGCTCAAGTAGGCTCGTCCTTCAGCGCCAGCGCCGTCGCTGCCTTGTCGCTGAGCGCCGCGCCTTGCTCGCGCAGCGCCTGCCAGCGCTCGGCCGGCAACAGCGTCCTTACGCCCTCGACGACGCGCCCGTAGACATTAGCCTCTACCGGCTCGCGGTCACCGCCGCGGTGGGCGTTGACGGCGTCGGAGCGGCCGATGATGCGCGCCGCAGCCTCGATGCGCTGGCGCCGCCATGCGATCAGAGCCATCAGGTCGAGGCCCTGCCACAGCGAGTCGTGGCGTTCGTCGAGCTCGGCCGAGCGCCGCGCCAGCGGCAGCGCCTCGTCCAGCCGGCCGCACATCGCCAGCGCGGTCGCCAGGTTAAACAGGTAGACATGCTGGTCCGCCACGTGCTTCTCGCGCTGGGCGACTTCGATGAGTTCGCGTCCGCGCTCGACTGCTTCTTCATAGTCACCGCGTGCCGCGACGCACTGTTCCATCGCCATCATTGCGAACACCATCTTGCCGCTGTCGTTGTGGGCTCGGGCCAGCGCCAGTTCTTCCCGGGCCAGCTGCTCAGCCTCCTTCTGGCGGCGCGCGGCGTTGGCGACGTAGTCACGGGCGTTGAGCCAATCCCACTCCGACAACGGAGGCCAGGTCGGATCGCGCAAGCGACCCATTTCCGCGGTGGCTGCGTCACCCCGTTTGGTAAGGCCGCATAGCGCCGCGGCGATCGCCAAGCGGCCCAGCGCAGAGTAGAGCGCGGCGGCATCGCCGAGCGGGCGCAGCAGGCGCACCGCCTGCTTGGCCGACGCCAGCTTGCGCAGCCCCGAGCGGCCACGGTCGAGCTGGCAGATCTCCTGCAGTAGCCGCGCCCGGACGCCAGCGTCTCCGTCGCCCGGCAGTCGCTCGAGCGCGCGCCGGCAGTGCGCGAGGCCCTCGACGCTGTGGCCCGCGGCCGCGAACAGCCAAGCAATCGAACCGGCGAAGGCCGCGTACAGCGCCACGTCGGCATGCTCGGCCCACTCGAGTGCGGCGCGCGCGTTGTCGAGGTCGGGTAGATAGCGGTCACGGCGCACCTGCGAAGCCAGCTTCCATTCTCGCGCCATCGAGGCGGCGAAGAGCTGCGCGTAGGCCAGCGCGTGGTGTCGCCTCGACTCCTCACGCTCACCGGCGTCGCGCAGCATCTCCGCAGCGTAAGCGCGCGCGCTCTCGAGCAGCCGGTAACGCGGCCGCTCGTCCGCCTCTCCCGCCTCGGTCACGCCCGACTCAACCACGACCAGCGACTTGTAGACCAGGCTGTCCAGGATATCGAGCGCCTCCCAGGCGTCGCCCTGCTCGCCCACCAGTACGGCGCGCACCTGGTCCAGGCCGAAGCTGCCGGCGAAGGTCGCTGCGCGCCTGAAGCCGGCCGCCTCGGCGGGCGTCAGCAGCGAGTGGCTCCAGGCCAGCATCGCGCGCAGCGTGCGGTGCCGCGCCGCGGCACCGCGCAGGCCGCTGGTGAGCAACTGCAACCGGTCGTCCAGGCGCTCGCGCACGCCGGCCAGACCGAGCAGCGGCACGCGCGCGGCCGCCAACTCAATGGCCAGCGGCAGGCCGTCCAGGCGGCGGCAGATCTCCACTGCGTCGGCGGCATTCGCCGGCCCGAGCGCGAAGCGCGGGTTCAGCGCGCGCACCCGTTCCACCAGTAGCCGGATCGACCCGTGCGCCTCGATCGCCGTGTCGTCGTCGCCCGGCACCGACAGCGGCGCGAGCGGGAACACGTTTTCGCTCGACAGCTTCAGCGGCGCCTGCGTGGTTGTAAGCAGGCGCACTTCGTGCGTGCGCGCGGCAAGCAGCTGCGCCACATGGCCGACGCCGGCCACGAGATGCTCGCAGTTGTCGAGCAACAGCAACAGCTCTTCTTCAGCAAGTGCCTCGGCGAGCTCGTCGAGCATGTCGCGCAGGCCCGGCAGGCTACGACCTAGAGCCTGGGTGATCGCGGCACCGACCTGGCGCGCATCGGCACTGATCTGCTCGGTATCGTCGGCACTCGCTCTTGCCGGCGCGATCGGCGCCAGCTCGACGACCCAGGTGCCGGCCGCAAAGCGCTCGCGCAGCCGGGCCGCGACGGCCAGTGCCAACCGAGTCTTGCCGATGCCGCCGGCACCGCTGACCGTGACCAGCCGATGCTGCTCGAGCAGCGCCTCCACCTGGGCCAGATCAGCGTCGCGCCCGATCAGTTTGGGTTGGAAAGGCGCTACGTTCCCGGCGCGCGCGTTCGCGGTCGGGGCCGGCACCAGAGCAGGCGCTGCGGTCGTCGGCGCATCAGCCGCACTCGCCTCCAACGGCGCGCTGAAGCGGTAGCCGAGCCCCGGGATCGTCGTGATCACCTCCGAGCCGAGCAGACGGCGCAGGTTCGCGATCTGCACCGAGAGGTTGTTCTCCTCGACCACCAGATTGGGCCAGACCGCGTCGAGCAGCTCGGCGCGGCTGACCGTGCGGCCGACGCCCTCGATGAGCGCCACCAGCACGTCGAACGCGCGGGCCCCGACGACCACCGGCTTGCCGTCCGTGCGCAGTTGCCGCTCGTGCAGCTGCACCTCGTGCGCCCCGAACCGCACCCTCACACCTGGCACCGACTGCATCGATTCCTCCCCCTGGCTGCGCTGCTTCGCGCCGTTGCGTGCCCGCTCACTTCCTGCGGCTTGTCAACGCTTCACCCGCAATTTAGACGGCTAAAGCACTTCACGAAAGAAGTCTCCCACACTGATTGCACGTTTCCAAACCGAAGCCCGACAGGAGTACCTCATGGTCGCCAATGCCGCATTCACCAGCCTGTGCCTGACCGCCGCGTTTGGCCTGGCCGCCTGCTCCAACGTCGCTCCTCAGGCCGCGCGCTACCAGGCCACGCCGACGCGCTACGTAGACACGCAGACGCAGGGGCCTGTGTCCGGCGTCGGCGTCGAGAGCCAGGACATTGACGCGATGGCCGACAAGATGGCTCGCGATCTGCTCGCCACGCCCGAGGTCGCCGGGCGTAGCCAGGCGCCGCGCATCGTGCTCGACGACAGCGACTTCCAGAACCGCGGCTCGCAGGCCTTCGACAAGGGAATGATCACCGACTCGCTGCGCGTGCGGCTGAACCGCGCCGCGCGCGGCCGGATGGTTTTCCTCGACCGCCAGCACATGGCCAGCGTCGAGCGCGAGCGCGATCTCAAGCGGCGAGGCGTCACCGACGTCGGCACCACCGGGCTGACCCGCGCGGTGGCCGGCGCCGACTTCAAGCTGACCGGCTCGATTCGCACCCTCAACGCGGCCAACAACGCCACCGGCATGCGCCAGCGCCGGACCCAGGTGACCTTCGAGATGACCGATCTCGAAAGTTCGGCCGTGATCTGGAGCAACGACTACACGTTCCAGAAGGCCGCCGCCGACGACATCACCTACCAGTGACCCCGCTCGTTCATCCACTGACCCCGTTCGCAGAAGGAGAGATCATGAACCGCACCCACCGAATCCTTCGCCGCAGCGCCGCCTTCGGCCTAGCGCCCCTGGCCCTCGCCGCGCTGCACGGCTGCAGTTCCGCCCCCACGCGCCCTGCACTGCCGGCCCAGCTGCCCGGCTTCATCACCGGCCAGTCGCCGCAGCTGCAGCCCTACCTGAAGCAGATCTACGCCGAGGGCGAGCGCAACGCGGTGCTCAACTTCAACCGCCTGGGCCTAGCCGCGATGGTGCAGGGCCAGCCTGAGCTCGCCGCGAAGGCCTTCGACCAATCGATCCAGCGCATCGAGGCGGTGCGCGCCGGCGGCCGCGATATCGAGGCCGCCAAGAGCAAATTCAGCACCGAGGCCAGCAAAGACTTCAAGGGCGAGCCCTACGAGAAGGCGATGGTCTACTACTACCGCGGCCTCGTTTACCTGGTCGGCGGAGACTTCTCCAACGCCGCGGCCTCGTTCGCGCAGGTCAACGTCGAGGACAGCGTCGCCGAGGCCGCCAATAACCAAGCCGACTTCGCCTCGGCCAAGCTGCTGCAGGCGTGGGCGCTGCGTTGCAACGGCGAGGGCTCCACCTCCGAGGAGCTGTACCGCCAGGCGCTGCAGATGCGGTCCGAGCTGAAGGACGTCGACGTCACGAAGCCGGCGCTCGCCATCGTCGAGAGCGGGCGCGCGCCGCGCAAGCTCGGCAGCGGCAAGTACCAGGAGCGGCTCAGCTGGGGCGAAGGCGGGGGCGACACGGCCACGCTGGCGCTGCAGTCCGGCAGCAGCAACGCTGGCGCCGCGGTCAAGGCCGAGAGCCTGTACTACCAGGCCTCGACGCGAGGCGGCCGGCCGGTCGAGTTCCTGCTCCAGGGCAAGGCCAACTTCCGCGATGGCGCCAAGACCGCCGCTGACATCGGCAGCACCGTCGCCGCGGTGAGCCTGATCAACGCCGACCTGCAGCAGCGCACCGGCAACATGCAGGCGGCGATGAACTCGAGCTACCTCTCGCTCGCCGGTTCACTGGTGGGCCTATTCGGCAGCGCAGTCGAGCAGAGCACGATGCCGGCGGCCGACACCCGCGCCTGGGACTCGCTGCCCTCGTCGATCTGGCTCGCCACGCCGCGCGTCGAGACGCAGGCGATGGCGCAGCTGCAGGCGCAGCCCGACGGCAGCGCCGGCCGCGCGCCGCAACTGGTCGGCCGACACGCGCGCTGCAGCGTCGCGTGGACCCGGCTCGAGCCGCTGCCGGACGTCGTTCCCGGCGCGGTCGAGGCGATCGACGGCACCAGCGAGGCGGTGGCGCGGCTGCGCAAGTTCCAAGCCGCGCTGCCCGGCCAGTTGTGATGCGACGGCAATCGGAGGTCCGAACTATGAACGCCCCTTCTTCCAGCCCGGCGCGCCCGCGCGCGCGCCACGCTTCGGCATGGTTGGTGCTGCCCGTGACGCTGACGCTAGCCGTCGGCGGCTGCGCCAACGAGCCGCGAGCTGTGGTCGAGTGCAAGTGGCCGGGGCCCGGCGCGCCGGCCGGCGCGGCACTGGTCGCTCAGGACTACAACGACGCGATGACGCCGATCCCGCTGAATGCCGTGCAGTTCACGAGCCAGGCCCTCGCGCGTGAGGTCGTAGTGCAACAGCTCAGCGCGCGCCGAACTGCGACGCAAACGATCCAGGTCACCGGGCGCTTGGTCAACTGCACCGACCGGCCGATCGTGGTCGGCTCGCGCCTGCACTTCATGGATGCGAAGCAGAAGCCGGTGGAGGACACCTCGACCTGGCAACGCATCGTGATGGCGCCGCGCGCGATGGCGCAGTGGCAGGCGCTGTCGATGAGCGCGCAGGCCGAGCACTACGTGGTCGAGCTGCGCGCCGAAGACGGCTCACCCTGAAGAGACACGCGAACCATGGCCCTCTCGAGCCCAATCGCCCGCAACCCGCGGATCGCGCCGCCCACCGCCGCGCGCGCGACTGACCCCGGCCTGGCATTGGCCGAGCTCGAGGCCTGCCTGCGCGACGACATCATGCAGCCCGACGACACCTGCGCCCTCGCCGATTGGCTGCGCCGCCGCGTCGGCGCCGCGCCGACGCGCGATCCAGCCCGGCGCGCGCGGCGCGAACGCCGCACCACCGGCGCGGCGCTGGCCATCGCCGACGCGCTGCTGCAGCACGCGCAGCAAGTTCAGGCCGGCCACGCCGTGCGGCGCGAGACGCTCGCCCGCTCGCTGGCGCGGTTGCCGGTGGCGGGCGGCACCGAACGAGCCGCCGTCGAAGCCGTACGCGCCGAACTGGCCGACCGGCTGCTGGCCCTCGAACGCACGCTGCGCGAGCACTGCCGCCGCACGCTGGCCCGCGAGAGCGGCGTGCAGGCGCGCATGACGGCCGAGGTCGCCCGCATAGGTGACGCCGACCTCGCGCGCAACGCCTCGCGCAAGGAAGTGGGCCTGGCGCTGCGGCGCGAGTTCATGGCCGACCTGCAGCACGCGATGCGCGAGCTGGTCGAGCAGGACCTGGGTTCGATGGCGGCGCAGGCCGACGCCGTACTGGTGGAGATCGAGGTGCTGGTCGAGCGCTCGCTGCGCGAGGAGTTCGGCGGCAGCCCCGCGGCGCCGATGCCGCGCTGGCAGACCGCCGAGCTGCTCGACCGCGTGGCCGACGCGATGCAGTTCAACCCGCGCTACCGCGGCGCGCTGCCGCGGCGCGGCTTCCTGCAGCGCCTGGCCGAGGGCCGCAAGTCGGTGTTCGCGGTGCTGATGTTCGTCTCGCTGTTCGGCTCCTTCCTCGGCTTCAATTGGCGCACGCATCCGGTGCTCGGCTGGCTCTTCATAGCCGGCTTCATCGCCGCGGTCGGCTGGACCTTCCGCTCGTGGAAGGACGACGAACGCGAGCGCATCGAGGAAGAACTCGAAAAGGCGCACGAGCAGCTCGCGATGGAGGCGCGGCGCCTGCTCGGCGATGTCTACCGCGAGCTGCAGTCGGCGCTCGGCGAGGCACTCGAGGCGCTCAGGCGCAGCGCCATCGGAAGCGTCGAGGACGCCGCCCGCGCCGCCGCCACGCGCGTCGCGCGCGAGGCCCAGGCACAGCGCAACGCGGCGCAGGCCGCGCTGCGCGAGATCGAGCTTGCGGAAGGCGCGCTGGCGGCGCGGCGCCAGGGGCTGCTGCAGATCCAGGCCGACCTGCGCGGCATGGCGGTCGCTCGCGCCGCCGGCACGGGCGCGCCCGCGGGCCGCGCAACCATCGCATCGGCCTGAAGGAACACGGCGATGGTCCGCATCACGGTCCTCCTCTGGCGCCAGCATCTGCAGGTATTCGCCGCGCAGGACGGCCAGCGCCCGCGCCGGCTCGCCGGCGCCCCCTGGGACGAAGCCGGCTCGATGCCGCTGCTGCTGGGTTCGATCGGGCGCGAGCGCTACATCGGCACCCAGGCGCTGCAGGCCCAGTTGGCGTGCCGCCGCGTCGTGCTCGACGACCTGGCGCAGCCGCTCCGGGCCGGGCCCGCGGCGGCCGTCGCGAGCGAGCGGCTCGCGCTCTTCCTGTGCCTGCTGTGCCAGGCCGTGGAGCGCCGCTACCCGCACGATGCGCTCGAATGGTGCCTGCGCATCGCTCCCGCCCACGGTCTCGCGGCCCACCTGCCGGTGGCCTGCTGGCTCGCCGGCCTGGAGCACGGCGCGATCGCGGCGCTGCCGGCGCTGCCGCCGCTGGCATTCCCGTCACTAGCGTTCTCGCTCGGCGTGCTCTCGTACTTCGAGGGCGGCCGGGGCGTCGCGGCGCTGGCCAGCCTGGCGCCGAGCGCCGCTCTGCTCGAACACGCGCACGGCGACGCGCTCGCCTGCGCGGGCCCGCAGGACGCGCTGCTGCAGCAGGCCATCGGCGCCCAGGCGCGGCGGGACGGCCGAGGCCGCGGCCTCGTGGCAGTGCCGCGCGAGGGTCGGTGGCGGCTCGAACGCAGCGACCATGCCCGCCGCGCCCGCGCACGCGCGCTGCGGCCGTTAATGGCGCGGATGGCGCAGGCCGCCGCAGGCCCGCACCTCGCGGCCCGGGTCGAGTGGGAAGACGCGGTGGACGCGAGCGCCGAGTCCGACCTGCTGGGCCTCGAATCGATGGACGTCATTTTCACAGCCGACCCGCCAACACTCGCGCACGTGCTCGCCTTCGCGCTGGAGCCGGGCCACTCCACGGCGGCAGAGCGCGTGATCGTGGCGCCCGCGGGCACGGAACTGCCCTACACCAGCGAGCACACCCTCGTCCTGCGCCGGAGCGGCCAGCGATTGCTGCCTTTCGAACTACGTGCCATCGAGGCCGGCAGCGGCCGCGCCTTCCGCCTCGCGCACGGCTCGATCGCGCTGCCGGCCGAATCGCGCGCGCGCAGCGAACTGCAGCTGCGCGTGGCCTGCCACCGCTGCGGCGCGATCGAGCTGCGCTTCGAGATTCCGGCCTGGCGCTACGGCGAGACCCTGCTCGTCGATCCCGCCGGCCGCCTGCACCCCGACGCGGAGCGACGCGCTTTGCAGATCCAACGGAGCTGCCCATGAACCAAACCCTGCCGTCCGCGGTGCCACCTGGCGCCGCATCGTACGAGGGTGCACCCGCCGCGCTCGAGGAAGCGCTGGCGCTGCTGGAGCTGGCCGCCGTCGGCACGCCCGAACTCGTGCGCGCGGCGCATGCGCGGCGCGAAGCGGCGCTGGTCGAGCCCGCCGGCGCCAACTGGTCGCCCGCGGCGCGCGAGCGTGCAGCGCGCCAGCGCGAGCGGCTGGCCCATGCACGCGACCGCCTGCTCGAGCAGGCTGAGCGGCAGCGGGTGCCCGCCGCGCGGCCCGAGCCGCGCGATCCGGAGACGGACCCAAGGGCGCTGCCCACGGGCCACTCGGGCGCCGGTGGCGGGCCGGGATCGACCGACCCCGGCGGCGAACTCATCGGCACCGTGCTGGCCCGCCGCTACGAGATCCTCGAGTTCATCGGCGAGGGCGGCATGGGCCGCGTCTACCGCGCCTACGACCGCATCAAGCAGTCCTATGTCGCGGTTAAGGTCATAGCGCCCGAACTGATGCGCCAGAAGGGAGTGCAGGAGCGCTTCGTCGCCGAGGCGAAGCTCGCCTGTTCGCTCTCGCACCCCAACATCATCCGCGTGCACGACGTCGGCGCCGATGACGAGGGCCACTTCATCACGATGGAGCTGCTGCACGGGCAGACGCTGCGCGCGCGCATCGACGAGCAGAAGCGGGCGCGGCGGCCGTACCCGCTGGAGCAGGGCATCGCGATCGCGCATGACCTGCTCGCGGGCCTGGCCTTCGCGCACCAGCAGCTCGTGCACCGCGACATCAAGCCCGAGAACATCTGGGTCTGCGACGACGGCAGCGTCAAGCTAATGGACTTCGGGGTCGCGCAGCCGCTCAGCGCCGAGCGTCGCTCGCGCACGCTGCAGAGCATCGGCTCGGCCTACTACGTCGCGCCCGAGCAGCTGCGCGGCCTCGCGCTCGACCACCGGGCCGACCAGTACAGCCTGGCGGTGGTGCTGTACGAACTGTTCGCCGGCCGCGTGCCGACCGGGGTGGCACGGCCGCTGGGCGAGGAGCGGCCGGACCTGCCGGCCGGCGCCGCCGCCGCGGTGATGAAGGCGCTGAAGCCCGCGCCCGAGGAGCGCCACCCGAACACCGAGGCCTTCCGCCGCGCCTTCGACAAGACGCCCTGGCTCGACGCGCTGACGCCGCGCGCGCCGCAGACGCGCCGCGTGCTGGGCGGCGTGCTGATCGGCTCGGCGGTGCTGACGCTCGTCGGAGGCGCCGGGTTGCTGCTGCAGGGGAAGAGCCTGGAGAAGATGCGCTGGTTTGACACCACCTCGGAGCGCAGCGCGGCGATCGAGGCGCAGGCAATGGTGGCCGAACTCTTCGTGCGCGCCGATGCAGTAGCGGCCGAGCGGCAGGCCACGCTGAACACCTTGCGCGAGCGCGCGGCCCGCACCGCCGGCAACGCCGCGCCGGCCGCGGCAGCCGCCGCCGAGCAGGACGCGCGCAACGCAGACGCGGTGCGCGGCGAGCTCGATCTGTGGACCGGCCTGCTCTACCCGACCACGGCGCAGATCGCCAGCCATGCCCGCCGCGCCGCCGCCGATGCGGCGCTGAAGGAAGGCCGCCCCGGTGAGGCCAACGAGACCTACCAGAGCCTGCGCGCCTGGCTGGCACCGCGTGTCGGCGCGGTGCCGCGGCTGGCCGAACTGGCGCGGGCACGCGCCGCTGCGCTGGCGGCCAGCCACGGTGAAGAGGCGCGTGCCGCGCTGTTCAAAAGCGGCGACCGCCACATATCCGAGGCCCGCGTCGACGAGGCCATCGCCGCCTACGCCGACGCGGCGGCACTCGCCCGCGTGGCCAAGGAAAGTGTGCGTGAGCGCCAGGAAGGCGCGGAGCGCGTCGCTGCGGCGCAGGGGCGTGCCCAGGGAGCGGCCATCGCCGAGAAGCGCGCGCGCCAGGATGCCGCGCAGCAGGAAGTCGCGCAGCGTGAGGCCGAGCGCCGCGCCGAGTTCGTCCGCCCCGGGCGCGAGTTCCGCGACAAACTGGGCTCGGGCGGCGAGGGGCCGTTGATGGTGGTGGAGGCCGGCGGGTCGGCCGAGACCGGAGATGGCTCGGCACGCAGCCGCGCCGAAATCGGCGCCGCCGACCTGGCCCGCTTCTTCCAGGCCCGCGGTCGACCCTCGCGGCTGCAGGAAGCGGCGGCGCTGTACCGCGACGGCGGCGGCCCCTCCGACGACGGCAATGCCGTCACTGCCGGCGACGCGCGCGAGTACGTCGAGTGGCTGAGCCGCGAGACCGGCCAGCACTACCGCCTCGCGCGCAGCTGGCGTCGCGGCGACATCGGCGTGAGCTTCGCGGTCTCGCGGCCGCTCGGGCCTTGATGACTTTCGAAGCGACCTACCCAACGAACCGATCACCAGGAGTCTTGCGATGAGCCGAATCCTCCAACTGCCGGACGGCCGGCGTATCGACGTCGACCAGTTGAACCCGCAGCAGAAGCAGGCGCTGTACGACCAGATGCAGCTGGCCGATGCGGTGGCCGCCGGCGCCGGCAGCCAGCTGCGCGGCGCATTGCAGGCGAGTCAGGCGCGGCACCAGCAGGCGGCGGTGGACATCCACGGCGCCGCCGACGACATGCGCGGCTATGGTCAAGAAGGCACGTTCTTCTCCAGCGTCGCGCAGGGCATCGCCGGGGTGCAGGTGGCCAAGGGCGCGGCTGACATCGCGGCGGCCGGGGCAAGCTACCTCGGCCACGCCGGCGCGGCCGTGTCCGGCGCCTGGAAGGCCGGCACCGGGCTTGGCGGCGCGATCAACGACCTCTTCACGTCCAGGAGCGGCAACTCGTCCGCCGAAGCGGCGGAGGCCGCCGCCGTGAAGGCCGGCACCGGCGCCTTGACCGGTGCCGGCGGGGTATTCGGCGCCATCGACAGCTTCAGCAAGCACAAGGCTGGCGAGGCGTTCAAGATCCCGGACGGCGCGGCCGGCGCCACCAAGCACCTGGGCAACGTGGCCGGCGCGGTCAGCGGCGGCTACGACGTCGTCCAGGGTAGCCGGCGCTTCAACGAAGCCGGTGACGAGCGAACGCGCCTCAGCGAGATGACGCAGAGCCAGGTCGGCGCCGCCGAGACGCGCGCGCAGCACGAAGAGCAGCGAGCGCAGCAGATCGGGCAACTCTCAGGGCTCGTCAGCCAGGGCAGCTCGGACGAGAACCGCCGCGGGCTGCAGATGCTGCGCGAATCCGATCCGAGCCTGAAGCTGCGCGAGCACGATCCCGAGCAGATGGAGCGAGCGCGCCAGATGCGCCAGGAGATCGAGACGGTGGCCCACCGCAGCGGGCAGGCGCCCGAGGGCGTGGAGAGCTACCGCAGCGCGGGCACCGAGCAGCTGCAGGAACTCAACGCCCAGGCGCAGCAGCATGCCGAGGCGATCCGGGATACCCACGCGCGGGTGCAGCAGGACGCCGAAGCGACGCAGACCTCGCACCAGCAGGCGCAACAGCACGCCGAAGGCACCGAGGCCTCGCACCAGCAGGCCCAGCAGCACGCCGAAGGCACGCAGTCCTCGCACGAGCAGGCGCAGCAGCACGCCGAGGGCACTCAGACCTCGCAGCAGCAGGCCCAGCAGCATGCGGAGGGCACGCAGGCTTCGCACGAGCAGGCCCAGCAACACGCTGATGGCACGCAGGCTTCGCACCAGCAAGCGCAGCAGGATGCCGAAGCCACACAGTCTTCCCATCAGCAGGCGCAGCAGGACGCCGAGGCTACGCAGTCCGCGCACCAGCAGGCGCAAACCGATGCCGATAGCGCACAGGCGTCGCACCAGCAAGCGCAGAGCGACGCCGACGGCACCCAGTCCTCGCACCAGCAGGCGCAACAGCACGCCGAAGCGACGCAGTCCACCCACCAGCAGGCGCAAAGCGACGCCGATGGGACGCAGTCCTCGCACCAGCAGGCGCAGCAGGATGCCGAAGCCACGCAGTCGGCCCACCAACAGGCACGGACCGACGCCGACGCGGTCCAGGAAGCGCAGATCCGAGCGCAGGAGGCGGCCGACAGCACGCGCGACGACGCCGAGCGCTCGGAGGACGATGCGTCGCGCGCTCAGAGCGCCGGCGAGGACGCGCATTCGCGGGCGCAGGAGACGGAGGACGCACGGACGCGCGCGGACGACAGCGCCACCCAGTCGCACGACGCGGCCGAACAGTCCAGCACCAGCGCCGGCGATGCCCAGGAAGCCACCGACCGCGCGCGCCAGGCGGCCGAGGACTCGGATGCCGCGGCCGACTCAACGAACCAGTCCGCCGACGAGGCCGACGACGCCGCCATCAAGTCCGGCGAGTCGGCCGAAGGCGCCTCCGACTCGGAGCTGTCGGCCCGCGAGTCAGCCGAGTCCACCGACCAGTCAGCACAGCAGGCGCAGCAGGACGCGGAGGCCAGCGGCAGCGCCTCGGACCAATCGCGCGAGGGTGCGCAGGACAGCGAGCAGTCGGCCGAGCAGTCGCGCGCCAGCGGCGCCGAAGCGAGCGACGCCTCGACACAGGCCCGCGCCGACGCCGGCGAGTCGCAGCAATCGATGCAGCAGGCACAAACCAGCTCGCAGCACGCGCTGGAAAATGAACAGCAGGCGCAGCAGGCCGCGCTGCAGTCGCACGACCAGGAGCAGCAGAGTGCCCACAACGCCGCGCTGGCGCAGGAGCACCAGGCACAGTCCGAAGTCGGCGCCGAAGGCGCGCGCGAGGGGAGCGGTCAGGCGGAGCAATCCGCGACTCAGGCCGCGTACGGCGAAGAGCAGGCCGCCACCGCCGGCCAGCACGCCCAGGACAGCAGCACCCAGGCGCAGGACAGCAGCACGCAAGCTCAGGACCACGAGCAGAACGCGAGCCAGCTGCTCGCGAGCGTGCAGCAGATCGCGAGCGAAACCGAGGTCCTGCACGACGAGACCGAACACCTGCACGACCATGTCTCCGAGCTCCATACCGGCACACAGGAGCTGCACGATGCCACCGCCGAGCTGCGCGAGCGCGCGCAGGCCGAGACCGACGCCGCGGTGGAGGCGCGCGCCGAGGCCGAAAGGCTGCTCGCCGAAGTGCAGGACATGCACGACCAGGCCCGGCAGACGCTGGAGCAGCTGCAGGACATGGCCGCGCAGGCCCAGCAGGACTCGGCCAGCGCCGCGCAAGCAGCCCAGGCCGCGCAAGCTGCGCAGGCGGGCTCGTCGCGGATGCATTTCTGAGGAACACAGGAGGAGAAGCCCTCATGAGAACGACCCTTCACACCATCGTCGCGCTGCTGCTGCCGCCGCTGCTGCTGCTCGCGCTGTCGCCCGCCGCCCGAGCCGCGCCCTTCCGCGACGCGCAACCGCAGGTGCTGGACGCTCCGCCCGAGGAGGTCGAGGAAGACGGCAGCGCCATCGTCGATGCCTTCAGGCGCCGCTACGAGCGCCAGCGCAAGCCGGCGGTGGCGCTGCTGTGGAACCGCGAGCTGAACGAGCGCGTCGTGCAATCGGCGGTGCAGCGCCAATCGGTACAGGGCCACCGCCGCGAGAGCGCCAGCGAGACCGGCACCGAAAGCTCCAAGAGCATCAACAAGCAGGAGAACAGCGGGCAGGTCACCGAGGTCAGTACCCATTCGCCGGCGGAGGCCGCGCGCCGCGGCCTCGACGAACGCTCCGAGGCGCGCCTGCGCGGCGCCTTCCTCGCGACGCTGGCCTCGGGCGGGCTGCGCCCGCTCGACCGGACGATGCTCGTGCGCGCCGCCGCGCTGCGGGCTAGCGGCCCGCTGGACATGCAGGCCAACGAGATGCTTGCGCTGCAGCAGGCGCGCGTGGTGCTGGAGGTGCTGATGGTCGGCGACGCGCAAGCGCCGCTTGGCGTTGGCTTCTCTGTCAGCGCGCGCGAGGTCAACAGCGCGGCGATTCTGTTCGCTGAATACATCGCACCGCCGCTGGCCAAACGACCCAGCGGCCGCTGGGTCGCAGTCAATGGCGCCGCCGGCTTCGAGCGCACGGACGGGGCCGTGGCATCGGTCGAGGACGTCGGCAGGGCGCTGGCGCTGGCGGTAATGGCACGGTTGTCGCCTGGGTGGTGAGGGCCTCGAGACGTGCCTTGAATTAATGGCCTGCCGCATCGCCCCCAAGTGCCCGTCGGCATGGAGACTTGAAAGCAGCTAGCGGAATGCGCCCACGATTGCTGCGACTGCCGCGACTCCTTTCGGCGGCGGCTTTCATTGGGCCGCAAGACCTGACCGGCTGCAGTCAGTCTCAAGCGGCTGCTCTCTCAGCGCCGGCCAAGTTCAGCTGATGGCGGAAAGCGTGTACTCGTGGGCGGCTGCTTACGCTTTAGCCTTCGATTGAAGCTCACGACTCAGGATGTCGAGCGCCGAGCGCTTCTCGGGCATGTAGTCATGCCCGTCGTAGTGCCGGGCTTGAACACCATTCAGGCCGTGCGACTGAAGGTGGCCGCGCACATCTCGACTGACTCCATGGGAAGCTAGAAGGGTCTCTACACCAGATCGGATGCGCTTCAGCTGGAAGCCATCGATCGAGTCGCCGACAACATGACGGGCCCAGCCCGCGAGCGTCCGCACGCTGATGGGCTTCTTTCCGGCAGTCGTCGAGATCGCGAACTCGCCCTGTCGCTTCGCGTGTGAGAGGTCTGCGCGAGCCTGCTTCAGCAGTGGGATCTGGTGAGCACGAGGACCTTGGCCTGGTCGTCCCTTGGCATCGAAGATCGTCACCGCATCGTCGCTCACGTCCGCCCACTTCAGGCGAACGAACTGCTCGACGCGTTGACCACCCGTCAGGAGATGCAGCCGCAAGGCTGCCGCTTCAGGACCGGGCCTGTCGGCGATCAGCTTCCAATAGGCTTGCAGTTCGGCCTTGGAAAACGGACGCTTGTCGGCCCGATCGAACTGCGGCGAGCGACGCGTCTGCGCCGCTGGGTTGAAGACCACTTCGAAGGACTTGAAGACCACCGGGATGGAGGCGGTTGTCCGCACGTCCAGCGCACACTGGTAGGCCGCGCGGAGGTAGGACCGCAGCTTGTTCGCAGTGCGCCCCTTGCTGGCCTCGATCAGCCTGCGCAGCATGTCGAGCACCTGGTCGGGCGTGAGATCGACGGCGGGCGCCGCCGCGATGGGCGGCCAGGCCTCGGTGATGTGGCGCCTAAAGATCTGATCGGCATCTACATGGCTGCGCCGCCCCTGCGTCTTCAGGTGCTCCACGTAGGCATCGAGAAGCCTTTGCAGCGTGCGATCCGCCTTCGCCGCCTCGGCTGCCTTCTGCGCAATGAAGGTCTTACGCTTCTCAGCCTTCGCCTCCCGAAGTCCGCCAGTCTGCGCACGCTCTGCATGCACGTCGGCGAGTTCACGACACCTCTCGAGCGCAGCAGCAAGGCCATAGCCGCGAGGCGTCGGCTGCTGCTTCTTCGGTGGGGCCGAAGGGTCGTAGACGCCGATCGGCTCGCGGCTCGTCGTGCCGCCGAGCGAATAGCGCCAGTAGAGCTGGACCGCGCCATTCGCGAGCTTGCGAGCCTGCAATGCACCACCTCGATCGAGTCGACTGTGCAGCGTCACGAATGCGCCGCTGTCGAGCGTTCGGATGGCCGCGGTGGCCGCTGAAACTTGATCTCTTGCCATAGTCCGTAGCTGATCTGGTGCCAGTCTGGTGCCAGTCTTGGCGGGAATGGTCCGAGACGGCCTGAAACGACTATGGATGCAAGATGTTGATCTGTAAAGAGTATTTAGGAGGCGACTTGTATCAGGAGATCCCAGACAATCCCATCCCCAGGGACTGTTAATCCGTAGGTCCCTGGTTCGAGCCCAGGTCGGGGAGCCACAGAAAACCGAAGAAGATCAAAGGCTTGCACGCGAGTGCAGGCCTTTTTTCTTGGCCGGATGCCGGAGTTCTCAGCCTTTGCGACACATCTGCCACGGCGGAAGACTGGCGGCCTCACTGAACCAAGGAGGTCTGCCGGCATGGCGAGCATGCCGACCTCTTCGGGGAGCTCACTTGTTGTAGTTCAAACCCCGCCCTCGCATGAACACCCGGCCGTAGACGCCGCTGTCCGCAGCAATCCCGTTGACGCCGCCGTAGCGATGGTCGTCGTCGTCGATGCGGACCCACGTCGCGCCCATGTCGGCGGATCGATAGACGGCGTCCTTGCCGCCGATCGTGCCCACCAGGTAGACGGCTGCCGACTGGCCCGATCCCGGCGCGGGAGCGCCCAGCGCGACCCTGATGGCTCCATGCACGTTCGTGTACTCGGCCCCCACCGTGGCCATCGCGGTCAGCTTCGTCCAGGTGAGTCCCGAGTCGACCGAGCGCCACAGATTGTTCGCGTCCGCCAGCCAGACCTCGCCTTCCACGAACGGGTTGACAGCCAGGCCCGTGACCCAGTTCCCGTTCGGCGCCCAGGTGCGGGCGATGGCGATGAAGGTGCGCCCGCCATCGCTCGATCTGTAGAACTTCGCGCTGTTGGACGGATACCACCAGTTGCCGCCATGGTCGTAGGCATAGACCTTGAGCGGGTTCTGGCGGTCGGCGGCGAGGTGATAGCCCACGGCCGGCGCCGGCAGGTTGGTGGCAGTCCAGGAGACGCCCCGGTTGGTCGTGTAGTAGGGGATTTGGCCCGTGATGGCCCAGATGATGTTGGCGCCGTCGGCCGTAACGGCGACCCTCGACTCGTCCCCTGTCGCGTTTCCCACGGGCGGCACGCTGGGGAAGGTCGTCCAGGTGAGGCCGGCGTCGGTGGAGTACGCCCCCTTGGAGGTGACAAAGGTTCCCACGCCGACGATGAAGGACGGGTTGTTCCAGGCCATGTCGATGCCGGTGCCGTTGCCGCCGCTGCCGTTGAGTTGCGCAGTGGGCGAACGGTTCGGCGAGGCCGTCAGCGAGGTGTGTACGTACAGCCCGGTGTCACCGTGCCCGCTGGCCAGGGCGTAGGGAGCGCCCGGCGGCGGCGCCGCCATCACCAGGTTGATCATCTCCTCGATGCCTTCCACGTCGTAGCGCCAGCGCGGCAGCGCCGCCGAGAAGCCCTCGGTGGTCGAGACGATGCCGCCGCCCAGCACGTAGGAGACGTGCTCGGGGTTGAACGGATCGATCTCGAGATCGTCCGCCCAGCCCCAGTAGCCGGTGGCGTCGTGGTAGTCGAGGCTGCCGTTGGTGTCGCCGGAGCGGCCGAACTCCTGCCAGGTGGTGCCTCCGTCGGCCGAGCGCATCGCGATCTGGACCCAGCCGTCGTCACCCCAGGTGCCGGAGACGCCGAACGCGATCTTCGTCGTCGCACCACTGCCGTGGACCGAGAGGCCGCCGATGCCACCGAAGTAGCGCCCGTCGCCGGACTCGACCAGCAAGGTCCAGTTGGTGCCGTCGAACTTGTACAGCGCCGAGGGTGCGCCACTGCCCGGGCCGGAGCTCGAGGTGAAGGGCACGTAGAGCATGCCGTCGGCGGCGCGCGCCAGGTGCGGGATGTAGAGGCTGTCGGCCCCGATGGCGGTCGTGACGGCGGCCGGAATCGGCACGCCCGACCAGCTGGCGCCGCCGTCGGTCGATTTGTAGAGGTGGAAGCCGAGCCCGGCGAGGCTCTTGTAGTCGGGCGCAACGCCGACGTAGATCGTGCCGCTGGCGCTGCCCGTGGGCGCGAAGCCCGAGGTCGGCACCGTGACGTCGAACACGACGAACTCCACCCCGACGGGGCTGCCGCCGTTGGCGCTGTTGATCTCGTTGGTGGTCATCACCCGCGAAGAGAGGGATGTGACCTGGCTCCAGTTCAGGCCGCGGTTCATGCTCTTCCAGAGACCCGCCGTGCGCGAGGCATAGAACAGCGTCGTGGGCAGATTCGGATCCACCATCAGCCGCTCGCCGATCGCCCGGCCCTGATTGTTTGAACCCACCGGGAACGGCAGGGTCACGTAGTTCCAGGTACGGCCCTGGTTGGACGAGTAGTAGAAGCGACCGTTGCCGTACTGCACGGCCATGCTGGTCGTCATGTAGACCCGGTTCGGATCGGTCGGGTCGACGGCCATGCTCTCCGCACCCTGCTGGCTTCCATCGGGGCGACCGAACGCATCGGTCAACGCCGTCCAGCTCGACTCAGCCTGATCCCATCGATAGACACCGGCGACATCGGTGCGCGCGTAGCGCAGGTACGGAACGGTCGGGTGGTAGATGATGCCGGGCACATAGCCGCCGCCACCCATCTTGACGGTGGTCCAGGTCGTGGCGGGAGTCACCGACACGGCCGCGGAAGCAGCGCCTTCCCCGACGGTGTTCGATGCCGTGACCACGTAGTGGTAGGTCGTTCCATCGAGGGCCGCGATGTCGGCGAAGCTCGTCGCCGACCCCGAGCCGACCATCGTGCCCCGCACGCCCTGGGTGGTGGAGCGATAGACCTTGTACGTGGTCGCGCCGGAAACCGCCGACCAGCTCACGCTCACCTGCGCGACACCGTCCGTCGCGGTCACGCCAGCGGGGGCAGCGGGTACGGTGATCGGGGCGCTGGGCGTTGCAGCGGCCGACTGCATCGATGCGGCCCCTTCCCCGGCGGCGTTGGACGCCATGACGACGTAGAAGTACGTGACGCCGTTGGCCGCCGAGGTGTCGATGAACTCGGTCGTTGCAGTCGTTCCGACCTTCTCGCCTTGCGCCCCGGCGGTGGTCGATCGATAGACGTTGTACGAGCCGGCGCCTGCCACTGCCGTCCAGTTCAGGCTCACTTGTCCGTCGCCCGCGCTGACATTCAGCCCTGTGGGCGCCAGCGGTGCGGTGACGGGCGCCGCGGGCGTCGAACCCGGCGATTGGGCGGAAGGAAGCCCCTCGCCCGAGGCGTTGTCTGCCGTCACCTGGTAGTAGTAGGTCGTGCCGTTCTGAACGGTCGAGTCGACATAGGAGGTGGTCGTGCTGGAGCCGACCTTGGTGCCTCTCTGACCCGGGGCCGTGGAGCGATAGATGTTGTAGGACGCCGCGCCCGCAACGGCGGCCCAGCGGATCGTGGCCTGGCTATCGCCGGCTGTCACCGTCACCGAGGACGGCTGGACTGGAACGGGAACGGGTTGCGGCGTGGAGCCCTCCCCCGCGCCGCCACCGCATGCCGCGAGCAGCGCGACGATCAAGCCTGCGATCCACAAGCAAAGCACGGTCTGCAAGCGCCCGGGCGCCGACTCGGTCGCGCTGAGAGATGTCATTCAAACTGCTCCAGGAATGTGCCGCGCCGGCGTTGGCCACAGTCGCGCCAGCAAGCCACGCCGGCAGGCGCACCGACAACCAGTGATGCTGCCACGTGCAAGACCCGCGCCCGTGCAGCTTGGGCGTGAAGAGTTGGCGGGTCGGTCGGCCTCGCCCGCCGTCGCTTGAACGGGAACGACTTCGGCTCGGCGCGAACAGCGCTCGATGCCCAGGCCGTCCGTGTCGATGTCGGTGCGCCTGCGGCAGGCGCGCGCCGCTTCGATGGATTCGCACAACGATCGCTCGGCAGAACCCTCGCCGAACGCGACGGCTGACCGATCAGGGTTCGCCGAGGGAATCGTGCAGTCTGTCGAGCAGTTCGCACAGGCGACGCCGATCCTGGGCGCTCAGCGCGGACATCATTCGCCGGTCTATGCGCTCGCGCGCCTCGCGCAGGCGTTGTGCTTCCCGGCGGCCCGCAGCGGTCAGGTGAAGTTGCTGCACACGCTGGTCGTTCGGCGCGGCCGATGCCTCCAGACAACCACGCTCGATCAGCAGGCGAACCAGCCTGGCCACTTGGGCCTTGTCTCGGCCGGAATGTTCCACGAGGTCACGCGCGCAGGCGCCCGGCCTGCCGGCAAAGAAGGCCAGCGCCCGCCACTCCATGGGTGTGGCTTCGTCCGACTGGCCCAGCAGTTCCTGCCGTTGATGCTGCCGAAGGCGGTGCACGAGCGCGTGAAGCTTCTCGCCGACGTCGGCGACCGCCGGGTCCGGTGTCGCGCCCGCTCCACCGATATGGTTGACTTTAGCAACTGACTTGGGCATGATGTTGACATTATCAACCAATAAGGCCGGCTCCCGCCACCTGATGCCATGACAAGACTCCGCGCGATGGCGCCCATTCTCGCGTTCGCCGTGATGATGGCCCTGGCCATCAGTGCCGCAGTGACCTGGACCCAGGTCGGGCCTGCTCCCAACTTCTTCACCCAGTGGGGCATGGCGGCAGCCTTGTCGATCCTGGTGATGCTGCCCTCTGGGGGCCTGGTGATGGCGGGCGTGGCCGCGGTGGTGCGGGCCACGCTCGAGAAGCAGCCGCTGTGGGCCCAACGTGCCGTCATGGCGCTGGCCATGGGACTCTTGATGGAGGCGATCTCCTCGGCACTCTCGACCTTGGTCAACCTGGGCCCGGAGCGGTTCTTCTCACACTGGTTGCAGGCCTACCTGCGCGCCATCCCGCTGGCGCTGGTGATGGGGCCCTTGATGGCGTATGGGGTGCGGCCCTGGGTCGAGCGGCGCCTGGCGCGCGTGTGACGGGCCCGTGAGGCGCTGCGACGCTTCGCGAGCCTGTCGTTCGATGACCCCGTGAACGTGTTCCGTGCGGAAGCCGCCAGCATGCCCCCATGCTGTTCGCCCGAAGGTGCGCGTGCTCGCACCGCGAGTCTGCGTTGTCCGCGCCCGCAGCTCCGGCAGGGGGTGTGACATCGGCCGCGCTCGTCCTGGCGGCCGAGCGCCTGCCGTCAAGCTTCGACGGCACGGCGGACCAGCGACTGCGCCGTGCCGTCGTGACGCAGGCCGAGCGCCAGCGCCAGCGGCGTGTGCAGCGGCGGGTAGGCCGCGAACAGGCGCTGCACCGCCTCCTGCGGCGCATGGCGCACGAGGGCGCGGCGCTCTTCACCGTACTCGCTCGCCAGGGCATCCACCACCGCGCCGATGCTCAGGTGCAGCGCCGGCATCTGCAGCACGCGGCGAACATCGAGCGCGGCGATGTCGAGGCTGGCGGCGCGCAGCAGGTTGTCGACGCAGGCCCCCACCGAGATCCACCACGCCGTGCCTTGCGCGCTGACGGGCAGCTCGATGGGCTCGCCCGCGGCCAGCTTCCAGAACAGCTGGCTCATGAAGGCCGAGACCAGGCCGGCACCATCGCCCGGCCGGGCCACCACGCCGGGCAGGCGCAGCGAGCAGGCATCGACCCAGCCGCGCCGCGCGGCATCGGCAACAAGCACCTCGGCGGCCAGCTTGTGCGCGCCATAGCTCATGGCCGGGCGAGCGGGCGTCGTCTCGTCGACGACGGCGGGCAAAGGGTCACCATAGACCGCCACCGTGCTGGCGAAAACCAGGCGCGGCGCGCCGCCCTGCCCGCGCAGCAGCGCCAGCAGCTGCGCGGTGGCGTCGAGGGTGACGCGCCGGCCGAGGTCCGGATCGCGCTCGGCCGCGCCGCCGGGCAGGCTGGCAAGGTGGAACACCGCGTCCACCGGCTCGGCGAGTGCGCACTCGAGCACGCCGGGGTCGGCGATCGAGCCTTCGACACCCTGCACGCGCGGATCGTCCGGGAGATCGCGCAGCGCCAGATCGGCGGCGACCAGTCGCGCCAGCGCGCGGCCGGCCAGCCCCTGCGCCAGCAGCCTGCGCACCAGCACGCGGCCGATGAACCCATCGGCCCCGGTGACGAGCACATGCATCGGCCCGTTCCCTCAGCCGCGCACGACGCGTTGATCGATGACGCCGAAGGGCCCATCGCGCCCGTCGGCGAAGCGTGCCTGCATGCGCACACGGTCGCCGAACTTCATGAAGCCGGTGCGCATCTCGCCCTGGTCGATCTTCTCGATCACACGGCGCTCGGCGATGCATGCCGAGCCGGCACCGCGCGCCACGTTGGAAACCGTGCCCGAGCCGATGATCGTGCCGGCCGTCAGCCGCCGCGTGCGTGCCGCGTGTGCGATCAGCTGGCCGAAATGGAAGTTCATCTCACCGCCGTGCGGCTCGCCGAAGCGCTCGCCGTTCCACTGCACATGCAGCTTCAGCTGCACGCGGCCGTCGCGCCAGGCCTCGCCCAGCTCGTCGGGGGTCACGGCCACCGGCGCGAAGGCGGTCGAGGGCTTGGCCTGCAGGAAGCCGAAACCGGTCTTCATCTCGTGGGGCCCCAGGGCGCGCAGGCTCCAGTCGTTGATCTGCACGACGAGCCTCACGCAGCGCAGCGCGGCCTCTGGCGACACCCCCATCGGCACCGGGCCGGTGACGACGCCGAACTCACCTTCGAAGTCAATGCCGTCGGCCTCGCTGGGCAGCGGCACGTCGGCCTGCGGGCCGAGGAAGTCGTCGCTCGCGCCCTGGTACATCACCGGCACCGTGTCGAAATCCGGAATCGGTGGCGTGTTGAAGGCCTGCTCCATCAAGCGGCCGTGATTGAGGAAGGCCGAACCGTCCAGCCACTGCGGCGCGCGCGGCA
The DNA here is from genome assembly GCF_943372545.1 of Variovorax sp. YR752. NCBI lineage: Bacteria > Pseudomonadati > Pseudomonadota > Betaproteobacteria > Burkholderiales > Comamonadaceae > Variovorax > Variovorax sp. YR752. The sequence continues at coordinate 36,884 of NZ_CALRZC010000010.1, forward strand.
GCGGAGCGGTGCAGGCGGCGCCATCGAAGACCCGCGCGCCGGCGGCGCGGCCGGCGTTCAAGGCGTCGTAGACCTCGGCCAGCGACGGCTGCACCTCGTCCCAGCGCTGCACGGCGTCGTGCAGGCTCGCGGCGATGGCCGGCACGGGCACGGCGCGCTGCAGGTCCTGCGAGACGACGAGAAGGCTGCCGTCGAGGCGGCCATCGGCAAGCGTTGCAAGCTTCATGGAAAGACCTTCGTGAGTCAGGAGCCGTCGGAGATCAGGGTGCCGCCAGCGGCGCCGGCGCGTTCATCGCGCGGCCAGCGCCTGCGCAAGGGCCGGCTCGTACCGGCCGTCGACCAGCACGAACAGCATGCGGCACAGCCGGCCCGAGCGGTTGGCCCAGGCGTGGTTGCTGCCGCGCTGCACCACCACGCTGCCCGGGCGCAGCAGCACCTCGCTGTCGTCGAGCACCAGCGTCATCTCGCCTTCGATCACCACGCCGTAGTCGACCGACTCGGTGCGGTGCATCAGCGGATGCGGGGAGTCGGCCTTCACGGTGGAAGCCTGCGCGTCGCCGATCTGGGTGAAGGCCTGCTGCATGCGCGCCGCTCCGTGCGCGAGGAACTCCGCCGAGTCGGGCGGGATGTCGACGAAGCGGATGCGCGTGCCCTGCGGGGGCGGCGGCAGCCTCAAGGGGCCGGTGGTCGGATCGGCGCCGCTGTCCACCGGCGCGGGCGCGCCGGTCGTGGACCACACCTCGTGGAACACCGTGCCGGGAATGGCCTGCAGTTCGACCACCGTCGGCAGCGGCCCGTCGCTGGCGACGACCGCCTTGCCGGCGGCATCGTGCCCGGTGACGACGCGGTGGATGGCGGGGAGACTCATGGCTTCAGTCCTCGAAGATGGCCACCGCACGCGTCCAGCCGGCCGAGGCGCCGCGGATCTTGTGCGGGAAGCAGCTGATCGTGAAGCCGTGCGGCGGCAGCGCCTCGAGCTGGTGCAGCTTCTCGAGGTGGCAGTAGCCGATGTCGCGCCCGGCCTTGTGGCCTTCCCAGATCAGCGAGGTGTCACCCGTCTCGGCGACCTTCTTGGCGGTGTAGGAGAACGGCGCGTCCCAGCTCCAGGCGTCGGTGCCGGTCAGTCGCACGCCGCGCTCGAGCAGGTACATCGTGGCCTCGTAGCCCATGCCGCAGCCGGCACCGAGATAGTCCGGGTGGCCATAGCGCGAGCCGGCCCGCGTGTTCACCACCACGATGTCCAGCGGCTGCAGTTCGTGGCCGATGCGCGCCAGCTCGGCGGCCACGTCGGCGGCAGTGGCCACGTAGCCGTCGGGGAAGCGCCGGAAATCGAGCTTCACGCCCGGCTGGAAGCACCACTCCAACGGCACCTCATCGATGGTGATCGACGGCCGGCTGCCGCCGTTCTTCGCATCCTGCGTCGAGTGGAAATGCCAGGGCGCGTCCAGGTGCGTGCCGTTGTGCGTGGTCAGCGTCACCCACTCGGCGGCCGCCGCCTCGCCGTCGGGATAGTCCTGCGGCTTCGTGCCCGGCAGCATGGCCATGAACTCGGGCAGCGTGTCGGCATGCTTCTGGTAGGTGATCTTCGGCGCCAGCGGCGGCGGATCGGAGAGAACGTCGTTCTCGAGATAGATCGAGAGGTCGACAAAGCGGCGTTTCGGTTTCATGCCAGTGCGCTCCGTGTCGCGGGTGCGGCCTGCGCGGGCAGGCGCGAGAAGCAGGCGACGGCCAGCGCCGCGATCGCCGCGGCGGCCAGCGCAAGGCTGCCGTAGCCGTAGGCCTTGACCAGCGTGCCGCCGAGGATGGGACCGATGGCAGCGCCCGTCATCATCATCGCCGGCGTGGCGGCGAGCACACGCCCGCTGGGCTCCAGCCTGGCCAGCAGCCCGAAGGCGAAGGTGTGGGTGAAGATCATCACCGCCGCGAACACGGAGGCCGCCGCCGCATACGGCGCGAACATGCCCGAGGTCATGATCAGCGCGACGAGCAGCGCCTGCAGCACCGGCCCGGCCAGCATCACGCTGCGCGCCGACCAGCGCTTCTCCAGCACCGCGGCGAACCCGGCAGGGAACAGGTTGACCAGGCCCATGGCCACCAGCACCGCGGTGACGGCGGCCAGGCCGAAGCCGCGCTCGTGGCCCACCCGCTCGAGGAAGGCGAAGGTCATCGCCTGCACCACGCCCATGCAGCCCAGGCCGACGATGCCGAACCACACCACGCCGGCCACCGGTGCGTGCCGGGCTGGCGCGGCTGCAGGCGCGCCATGTGCCGAACCCGTCGCCGCCTCGTCCGCCTGCGGGAAGGCGAGCCAGGAGACCACGGCGGCCGTGGCCATCGTGCCGGCGAACACGTCGAACAGCCGCTGGCCGCCTGCCTGCGCGAGCAAGGGCGGCACCGCGGCATAGATGCAGATGGCGAAGACACCGAGCGCGACGCCGACGATCGCAAACAGCCGGTGCGGATTGCCGGCCCGCGCGATGCTGCCGTGCGCGACACTCAGTGCCGCGCCCGTGGCCAGCCCGGCCAGCGCGTGCAGCACGCCCATGCCGGTGAAATCCGTCCGCCACGACGCCCCCAGGAAGGCCAGCGCCGCGACGCCAAAGCCCGTCACCGCCACCGCGCGGCGCGGCAGGCGGCCGAAGTGCGGCGCGAGCAGCACGCTGGACAGCACCGCGCCGACGAGGAACAGCGTCGCCAAGCCACCCGCCTGCTGCGGATCGAAGCGGTAGTGGCCCATCAGCACGCCCACCCAGAGGGGCAGCGCCACCAGGTCCAGCATGCCGGCGCAGTGCGCCACCATCAGCGCCAGGCGCCCGCGGCGTGAATCGGTCGTGACCATGTGGTTCTCCTGAGCCGGGTCAGATGGGCTGCGCGAGCGCCATCAGCGACTCGCGCATGATGCGGGCGTGCTCTTCCTTGTCGCCGCCGGCCATCTCGATCTCGCCGAGGCGGGCCGAGTTCTCCACCACCATGCGGCAGCGTTCCCAGCGCCGCGCCTCGAAGGCCGCGAGCGCGGCCTCGATGCCTGCCTGACGTGAGAGCTCCTCGGCCAGCACGATCGCGTCCTCGATGCCGATGCAGGCGCCGGAGGCCAGGTGCGGCGTGGTGGCGTGCACCGTGTCGCCGATCAGCACCACGCGCCCCTTGAACCAGGGCCGCGACATCAGCAGGCCCTCCAGCGGCCGGAACACGATCTGCGAATCGGGCCCGATCTGCTCGCGGATGCGCTGCACCAGCGGCGCGGGGAACGGCGCGAGCAACGCACGCAGCAACTCGGCGAACTGCGCCGGGTCGACGTGCTCGTTGTTCGGCCGGTGCTCGGTCAGGAAGAGGTAGATCTGGTCCCTGGACACCGGGTTCACGCCGGGCTTGACTCGGCCCATCCACATCATCGCCGTCGTCACCTCGGGCGGCCGCGGCAGCACCGCGCGCCAGACGGCCTGGCCGCTGTAGCGCGGCCCGGGCGCGCCGGGGAACAGTGCCTCGCGCGTCTTGGAGTACAGGCCGTCGGCGCCGATCACCAGGTCGTAGCGGCGGCGCTGGCCGTCGGTGAAATCGACGTCGACGCCCTGCGCGTCCTGCTCGATGCGCGTGAAGGTGCAGCCGAGCATCACGTTCGTCGAGGTGGCGCGCGTGGCGTCGGCCAGGATGCGCGCCAGCACCGGCCGCATGATGCCGCCGCCGCCGGGCACGTCGGGCCCCGCGACGCGCGGCGTCGGCAGCGTGGCCAGCGGCGTGCCGTCGGGCAGCAGGGCCTGCAGGCCGTCGGCCGCGTTGCCCTCGCGCAGAAAGGCCTCGAGGATGCCCAGCTGCCGGAAGGCGCGCAGCGTCGCGCCACCCAGGCTGATGCCGGCGCCGTAGTTGCGCCAGCCGGGGTCGATTTCCACCAGGTCGACCGCGGCGCCGCGCTTGGCGCACTCGATGGCGGCCGACATGCCGGAGAAGCCGCCGCCGATGATCAGGATGCGTCGGGCTGCGAGTGTCATGTGTGTGTCTCCTCGGGAGATGAGGCGAGGTGGACCTCGCCGTCGTCGGTGATGGTCAGCGGCACCGGCGTCAGCGCCTGGCCCAGGCAGGGCCCGAGCGTGCAGCGGCCGGTGGGAATGTCGAACTGCGCGCCGTGCGCACCGCAGACGATGCGGTCGCGCGCGGCATTGAGGTAGGCGTGGCGGCGCCATGCCATCGGCGTGCCGTGGTGCGGGCAGGCGTCGCGCCAGCCGTGCAGCACGCGCCCCTGCCGTACGACGACGATCGTGTCGCGGCCACTCGCCTGCGGGTCGAAGCCGCGCGAGTCGCCGTCGGGCAGATCGTCGAGATGGCACAGGCGCATGGTCACGCCCACCTCAGTGCTTCTCGCCGGCCGGCGGCGGCCCGCCGGAGGGGGCCCACTTCTCGCGGTACTGGAACAGGAAGGCCTGCGAGGCATCGGCACCCATGCCCGTCTCGCGCGCGGTCCAGCTGTCGTCGTGCAGGTCCATGTCGGCGTCGTACTCGACGTGGCAGCCCAGCGGCGAGTTGAAGTACCAGAACCAGTTGCTGCCGTAGAGGTGGCGCCCCGGCCCCCAGAAGCTCTGGTAGCCCTTCCCGACGAACCGTGCGCCGGCCAGCATCAGCTCGGTGGGCCCGCCCATGTGGAAGGTGAAGTGCTCGACGCCTTTCATGAACGGTGGCGTCTGGATCATGAACAGGGTGTGGTGATCCAGCGTGCCGGCCGGGCGCAGGAAGGGGCCGACGCCGGTGAATCGGTCGGTGCAGACAAAGCCGAGCCGGGAATAGAAGGCTTCGGCTTTCGCGACATCGGGCACGAAGTAGACGACGTGCGACAGCGAGCGCGGCACGGCCGGCATGTCGGGCGTGACGCCGATCGTGTTGGCGCCGCGCTGCGGCGCGGCGCCGGGCGCATTCACCGTCTCGGCGGCCAGCACCAGGGGGCGGCGCACCGTCACCTGGAAGGCGAGGGCGAAGCCCATGTCGTCGCAACAGCGCAGCACGCCGTCGCGGCGTGTGACCTCGCGGTCGCGGCGCAGCTCGGCTTCGAGGGCGTCCAGCGTCTTCGCATCGGCCACGCCGTAGACCGTTTCACGCAACATGCTGGCGGTGCCCAGGCCGGGTGGCAGCGAAGGATCGTCCTTGGCGCGGATGATGACGGCCGTGCCGTCGAGTGCCTCGAAGCGGCCTTCGCCCACGGCCTTCAGGCCGTAGTCGATCAGGTACTGGCGGCAGGCGGCGAGGTCGTCGACGCCGAAGACCAGTGCGTCCGGTCCGATGATGTTCATGCGTGCTTTCTCCTGGGCAGGGTTCAGAGGGCCGTGCGGCCGCCGAGCACTTCGGCGACCCAGTCGGCGATGTAGTGGCCGGCGTTGATGCTGTTGTCGAAGCTCGAGTGCTGCACCCCGCCTTCGCGTTCGGTGAAGACCTTCAGCTCGCGCTTCGGGCTGTTGACGAGTTGCTCGTAGCTGCGCTGCGCCCACTTCAGCGGGATCTGTGAATCCTTCTCGCCGTGCGTCACCAGGAACGGCACGCGGATCTTCTCGACCACGCCGTCCAGGTGCACGTTCTCGGCGATCTTCATGAAATCGTCGATGTCCTTCGCACCCCACACCCAGCAGACGTGGGCCCAGTAGTGCGGCACGGGCAGGCTGCCTTCGCGTTCGAGGCGGCGCTTCTGCACGTCGCGCCAGTCGTGGTTGGCGCCCCAGGCGACGCCGCAGGCGAAGCGCGGCTCCATCGCCACCGCACGCGGGCAGTAGTAGCCGCCGAGCGAGACACCCTCGCAGCCGATGCGCCCGGGGTCGACGTCGGCGCGCGTCTCCAGCCAGTCGACCACGCGGCTGGCCCAGTGCTCGGCGTCGTAGCGCGCCGTCAGCTTCTGCAGGCGCAGCGCCTCGCCGGTGCCCGGCTGGTCGACGACGAGCGAGGACACACCGCGCCGCGCCAGCCAGGCCGGCAGCCCGACCAGGTGCTTCATCTCCTTGGTCGAGTCCAGCCCGTTGAGCTGCACCAGCAGCGGCGCGCGCCCGCCCGGCTGCAGGCCCTGCGCCGGCAGGTACAGGGCCGACAGGTGCGTGCCTTCGTAGGCGATCTCCACGCGCTGCACCGGGTCGCCCATCAGGCGCGAGCCCTTCAGGAACAGCGCCAGCGCGCGGCGGTAGAGATCCATGCGGCCCGGCGCGTCGTGCGCCTGCAGCCGCTCGGCAGTCATCAGGTAGCTGGCGGCGCGGCGGATCTTCTCGCCAGCGGAGAGCAGCCGGCCGCGCGCCTCGTCCTCGTCGGCCAGAACGCACAGCTTGTCGGCCATGCGCACCCAGGTCTCGCGGAAGGCCCGGGTGCCGGCCGCATCGGGCGCCTTGGCGGCCTCCTGCAGCGGGGCGCACATCTCCTCGATCTCGCCGATGCGCGCGCCCATCTCGATCGCGAGATCGACCGAGAGGTTCCAGACGTAGTTGGTGGGGAAGTACTTGAACATGAAAGATCCTCAGGGGCGGCGGGCACGCGGGCCGATGCCCAGCGTCGCGAAGAAGGTCGCGGTGGGTTCGTCGGAGAAGTCCGGCAAGAAGCGGAACGCGACGATGCGGCCGTCGCGAACGCGCACGATGTCGCGCCCGACGATGCGCTCGGCGCCGGCGCGGGTGTAGAGCGGGCTGCGCACCTCGAGCTCGGCGGTGACGGTCTCGCCGTCCACGTTGCGCCGCCGCTCGGTCAGCCGCGCGCCCGGCTTGACCACCGTGGCCTCGATGTAGTGAGCCAGGCAGGCCGGGTTGTCCATCTCCGGCCGGCAACCGGCGAAGTCGGACCGCTCGACGCTCGCGCCGATCAAGGCGCGCACCGCGGGCATGTCGGCGGCGTGCACGGCCGCCACGTAGCGGTCGAACACCTCGGCCGGGGACGGCACGGTCGTGGGGCCTGGTGTCGAACAGGCGATGCACGCTGCGCCAAGCAAGGGCGACAACACTCTGAAGTTCATGCGGTTTCCTCCTGAGATCCTTGTTCGGCGGCGATCAGCGCATCGAGCTTGCGGCGCGCACGCACCGCGCCGGCATCGCTGGCCAGCAGCACGGGCCGGAGCGACCAGAACTCCGCGTCGCCGATGCGCCGCTGCTGGGCTTCGAGCCTCGGCTTGTCCTGCTGCGAGAAGGCGAACTCGACGATCGGCCTGATCGCCGCGTTGGCGTGCGGGTTGACCGCGAAGTTGCGCGTACTCCAGTACCAGTAGTGGGTGCGGCCGGCCGCCTCGGGCGTGGCCAGGTGCAGGTTGGCGGTGTCCACGCCACGCTCGCGCTGCTCGCCCTGTAGCGCGGCGCCTACACGCAGCAGCATCGCGCACGGCGCCGTCCAGGTGACTTCGGTCCACTGGTCGGTCGCCTGCCCGCGCAGGCGCAGGTGTTCGTCGAACGCGGGCGGGGCCTGGTCGCCGCTGGACAGCCAGGCGACGCGCATGCTGCGCTCGCCGAGGTCGGTGAGCTGCGCCCTGGCGCGCGTGATGGCCCCGCTGCCCAGCGAACCGGCATGCAGGTAGTCGGCATGCGTCAGGTCCATGATGTTGTCGGCCAGCAGCCGGTAGTCGCAGGCGGTGGGCAGGTAGCCGCGGATCGTCGCGTGCTCCGGCGCGCTCGTCACGGCGGCGAAGTCGGGGATCAGCGCCTCGTCGGCGCGCGCCGCGTCGCCGGCCCAGAGCCACAGCAGGCCGTCACGCTCGACCACCCGGCGGCTCGACACCACTGCCGCCTTCGGGATCGCGCCGTTGCCATGCGGGTTGTGCACGCAGGCGCCGCTGCCGTCGAAGCGCAGACCGTGGTAGGGGCACTGGAGCGCGGCACCGCCGTCGCACAGGGTGCCGGCCGATAGCGGCACGAAACGATGCGGGCAGCGGTCGAGCAACGCGGCGACGCCGCCGTCCGCGCGGCGGAACAGGACCAGCGGCTCGTCGAGCAGCGTGCGGGCCAGCAGCTGGCCGGGCGGCAGCTCGTCGGCAAAGCCGGCAACGTACCAGGCGCGGCGGAGGTAGGTCATGGTGCGCTGCTCCGGAAGGTCACAGATCGAGCACGAGCCGCGGCGACGTCGCCCGCGAGCGGCACAGCGTCATCTGCTCGCCGCGTGCATGCTTCTCATCGGTCAGGCAGGTGCCGCACACGCCCTGCTCGCGGGACACCGGCACCTGCACGCCCGCAGCGGCCAGCGCCGCGACGACGATGCAGCGGACGCGGACGACGCGCGTGTCGCTCACGCCCGCTCCTTCTCGATCATCGCGTGCAGCAGCCGGCGCGCCCGCACCGCCGCCGCATCACCCGGCAGGAGCACCGGCTTGAGGTCGAACAGCGCCGCGCCGCCCATGCGCCGGCCGACCGCCTCGACGATGGGCTTGTCCTCGTTCTCGAACGGGCCTCGCAGCGCGGCGACGCTCTGCCCGGCCAGTTCCTCGGCCATCGGCCCCATCGCACGCGGGAAGGCGATCGAATAGAAGTAGCGCGTGCGCTCGCGGCTCTCGGGCGTGAAGCAGTGCGCCTGCTGCGAGACGATGCCCTGCTCGGTCGGCCGGCCACCGGCCACGCCGCCGGCCCACAGCGCCATCGAGGCCGGCGCGTTCCAGCGCACGTGCAGCCAGCGATCCACCGGCCCTTCGTTCACCTGGAACACCTGGCGGATGAAGTCCGGCACCTCGCGGTCGTCGGCCATGAAGCGCTTGCACCACACCGTGTCGCCGTCCTGCTCGCAGGTCACCTCGGCACGGCGCACCGCCTCGCTGGCGAACAGCGGGTGCATGAACTCGATGTGCGACAGATCGAGGATGTTGTCGACCTCCAGTTCGTAGGGTGCGTCGACCACCATCGACCCGGTACCGACCGCCCAGTGCGCCGGGTCGTTGAACGAGAAGTCCGGGATCAGCGCCGCGTCGGCGCACGCCAGGTCGCCCATCCAGATCCAGATCGCGCTCCAGCGCTCGACCACCGGATAGCTGCGCACCCGCGCCGCCGCGGGAACGCGCCCATCGCCGTGCGGGTTGTGCACGCACGCGCCGCTGCCATCGAAGCGCAGGCCGTGGTACGGGCACTGCACCGAGGCGCCGCCATCGCACAGCCGGCCCATCGACAGCGGCGCAAAGCGGTGCGGGCAACGGTCGAGCAGCGCCTGCGGCTGGCCGGCGGCATCGCGGTAGAAGACCAGCGGCTCGTCGAGCAGGGTGCGCGCCAGCAGCTTGCCGGGCTCCAGCTCGTTGGCCCAGGCGGCGACAGTCCAGGCATTGCGCAGGTAGCTCAATCGGGTCTCCTCGTGGTCAGGGACGGCCGGCCAGCTCGAGCAGGCGGGCGGCCAGGGTGTCGAACGACTCGCCCGTGCCGAAACGCGGATCGGCATTGGCGTCGAAGGCTTCGGCGATGGCTCGCCAGTCCTCGGCCCGCAGGTGGCGGCTGGCGGCGGGCAGCACCAGCGTCTCCTCGGCGCGCATGTGTTGCCACTGCGCCTGCGCGAAGCCGTGCGCGGCGACGGCGAACGCGGCGACGTCGCCGGCGTCCAGCAGTGCGCGCAGTTGCGCGAAGCGCTCGGCACCGGCCTGGTGCTGCTGCTCCAGGCCGGCGAGCAAGGCGTCGCAGTCGGTGCTGCGCTGGCGCAGCCGCGCGAACAGGTGCCGCTCTTCCTTGGGGTGGTGCAGCCGCTCGGGAAACTGCTCGACGTAGAACAGCATCGCGCGCAGCAGTGCCGGCTCGGGCCGCCGCGACGTGTCGTCGGCGATGCCCAGCAGCGCGTGCAGCACGGCTGCCAGCGAGCGGTGTTCCTCGCGCAGCAGCGCCAGCGCGCGCTGCTCGTCGCTGCGAGCGGCCAGGTTGCTCTCCACCGCGGCCACCAGCACCGGCACACCGGCGCCCTCCAGCACCTTGCGCGTCACCGAACCGAGCAGCGCCCCCTTCAGCCCGCGCCGGCCGTGCGAGGCCATGAACACCAGGTCGCAGCCGCTGTGGCGCGCCGCTTCCAGGATGGCCTCGTGCGGCCGGTCGCTCGTCACCAGCATCGACGAGGCCGCCACGCCTGCGGCGCGTGCGGCTGCCTCGGCGCGTGCCAGCAGCGCCCGCGCATTGCCTGCGGCCGCGTCGGCGAAGGCCTGCGGCGACATCGCATGCAGCAGTGCGCCGTCGCCACGGGCGGCGAGGTCGGCCCGCGCGTGCAGGAAGCTCAGCCGCGCGCCGCCGACACGCGCGTAGGCGACCGCCTGCTCGACGATGGCGGCAGCCAGCGGCGTGTCGTCGACGGGAACCAGCAGGTGCATGTACATCGTCGTGTCCTCGTCAGAGCGGCTGCGGCCGCGCACCGAAGGCTTCGGCCGTCAGGTCGGGCGCGACGGCTTGTGGCTTCAGGAGGAAGTGCGCCAGCGCCGGCAGCAGCACCATGGCGCCCAGCATGTTCCACAGGAACATGAAGGCCAGCAGCAGGCCCATGTCGGCCTGGAACTTGATGGGGCTGGCCACCCAGGTGATCACGCCGATGGCCAGCGTCACGCCGGTCAGCATCACCACCCTGCCGGTGAACAGCAGCGCGCGGTAGTAGCTCTCCGACAGGCTGCGGCCCTCGCGCAACTGCGCGAGCGTGACGCTGAGGATGTACAGCGCATAGTCCACGCCGATGCCCACGCCGAGCGCGATCACCGGCAGCGTGGCCACCTTCACGCCCATGCCGAGCGCGACCATCAGCGCCTCGGCCAGTACCGAGGTCAGCAGCAGCGGCAGGACCGCCACGACCACGGCGCGCCACGAGCGGAAGGTGACGAAGCACAGCAGCGCCACCGCCGCATAGACCAGCAGCAGCATGGTGCGCCAGGCGTCCTGGACGACGATGTTGGTTGCCGCCTCGATGCCGGCCGAGCCGGCGGCAAGCAGGAACTTCACCTCGGCGCTGTCGTTGGCGCGGGAGAACGCCTCGACGTGGTCGACGACCCGCGTCAGCGTCTCGGCCTTGTGATCGCGCAGGTAGACGCTCAGTGTCAGCAGCGAGCAGGCGTCGTTGTACAGGCCGCGCGGCGCGCCGGCCGTCACGGTGTTGAGCATGTCCTGATTGGGCAGGAACTCGTACCACTTCGGGCTGCCTTCGTTCAGCCCCGCAAGCACGCGCCGGTTCAGCAGCGCCAGCGAGTTGCTGCTCTCCACGCCGTCGAGCTGGCGCAACTGCCACTCCAGCGCGTCGATCTTGTTGAGCGTGTCGTACTGCGAACACTGGCCCTCGGGCGTCTTCACCATCACGGCGAGCACGTCGCTGGAGGCGCCGTAGGCCGCGTTGACGAAGGCGACGTCGCGGTTGTAGCGGCTGTCGGCGCGCAGTTCGGGGGCGCCGGGGTCGAGGTCGCCGATCTTCAGCTGCAGGCTGGCCGCGAAGCCCAGCGCGCCGAGCACGGCCGCGGCCACGATGGCGATCGTCGCATGGCGGCGCTGCGTGTAGCGGTCGAGGAAGGCCCACAGCGCCTGCTTGCCGGCGCCGGCCGCGTCGGCCGCCTCGGCGCGCAGGCTGCGCTGCGCGGCCTGCGCGCTCACGCCGGTGTAGCTGAGCAGGATGGGCAGCAGGATCAGGTTGGTGAAGATCAGCACGCCGACACCGATCGACGCGGCGACGGCAAGCTCGCGGATCACCTGGATGTCGATCACCAGCAGCACGGCAAAGCCCACTGCGTCGGCCAGCAAGGCCGTCAGCCCGGCAAGGAACAGGCGCCGGAACGTCAAGCGTGCAGCCACCAGCTTGAGACACCCGCGGCCGATGTCCTGCATGATGCCGTTCATCTTCTGCGCACCGTGGCTCATGCCGATGGCGAAGACGAGGAAGGGCACCAGGATGGAGTACGGGTCGAGCGCGTAGCCCAGCAGAGGCAGCAGGCCGAGCTGCCAGACCACGGCCACCAGCGAGGCGGTGACCACCAGCGCGGTGGAGCGCAGGCAGCGCGTGTACCAGAACACCATCGCGCTGGCGATGGCCACCGCCAGCGCGAAGAAGCCCAGCACGGCGCGCACGCCCTCGATGAGGTCGCCGACGATCTTGGCGAAGCCGGTGACGTGGATGCGCACGCCCTGCGCCTCGTAGTTCGCCCGCAGTGCCTCGATGCGCCGCGCGAAGGTCGCATAGTCGAGTGTGCGGCCGTCGCCATCCCTGGCGAGCAAGGGCACGTAGATCACGCTCGACTTCGCGTCCAGCGCGACGAGCTGGCCGATCTCCCCGGAGCGTGCGATGTTGGCGCGCAGTTGCTCGAGGCTCCTGCCGGAGCCGTCGTAGCCGTCGGGGATCACCGGCCCGCCTTCCAGCCCCTCCTCGGTGACGCCGACCCAGCGGGTCGTCGGCGTCCACAGCGACTTCATCTGGTTGCGCGCGACGCCGGGAACGAGGAAGACGTCGTCGCTGAGCCTGCGCAGCGTCTCGAGGTACCTGGCGTCGTAGATCGTGCCTTGCGGGTTCGCCACCGCGATGCGCACCGCATTGCCCAGGCCGCTCAGCTCGCTCTGGTGAGCGAGGAAGTTGCGGACGTAGCGGTGCTCGGCCGGGATCGTCTTCTCGAAGCTGGCGTTGAGCTGCAGCCGGGTGGCCTGCCAGCCGAGCACGGCGGTGACCAGCGCGCACAGCAGCACCACCAGCCAGCGGTGGTTGAACAGGGCGCGCTCGATCAGCGAGCCGGAGCGGGGGTCGAAACGGATGTCGCTCATGGCCGGGTGGCCACCGGAATGGCGCCGTGGATCGACAGCGCCAGCACGGCGCCCGCCTGCATGAGCAGGCCGTTGAGCGGCGGCAGCGGCGTGGCGTTCAGCGGCACCAGCCGCTCGCCGTGCAGCGCCATCACGAAGCCGGCCTGGTTGGCCGCGAGCAGGCGGCCGTCGGCGCCGAGCGCGGTGGCAGTGATCGACGCCGGCATCGGCGCGGCGATCGGCGTCCAGTTGGCGCCACCGTCCGCGGAGCGCCAGGCGTTGCCGCGCAGCCCGGCCAGCACGATGTCCTGCTCGCCCGGCAGCTCGGCGCTGAAGAACGTGCCCTTGTACGGCGTCTCGACGCGGCGGAAGTTCTGGCCACCGTCGGTCGACAACAGCACCAGCCCCTGCTCGCCGGCCAACAGCAGAACCTGCCCGCGCTGGCGTGCGGCATACAGATGCAGGCCCTTCGGATTGGGCAGGCGACGCATCCACGAGTGCCAGCTCTGCCCGCCGTCCTCGCTGGTCAGCGCCAGCCCGTAGGCCCCGACGGCGAGCAGCCGCGGCCCGGGCAGCAGCAGCAGGTCGAGCAGCGGCTTGTCCGGCCCGTCGGCGACGAACCGCTCGGCCTCGGCGATCGCCCTCGCATCGCCCGCGGCGCGAGCCGCTTCGAGCACGATCTGCGCCGCCCGCCGACCGTCGAGGCAGCGCGTCCAGCGCTCCCCGCCGTCGTCGCTGGCCAGCACCACGCCACCATGCCCGACGGCCCAGCCGCGCCTGGCGCCGGCGAAGCGCACCGCCGTCAGCGTGACGCTGGTGGGCACGCTGGCTTGCCGCCAGGCCCGCCCGCCGTCGTCGGACAGCGCGACGATGCCGCGCTCGCCGACCGCGACGATGCGCGAGCCCGCCCGTGCCGCGCCGAGCAGCACGGCGTGGCCCGGCGCGCGAACTGCCACGGCGGCCCGCTCGAGGGCCTCGCCGGCGGGCGCCGCGCCGGCCAGCGGCGCCGCCAGCATCGCGGCAAGCGCCAGCATCCGCCGCAGCCGGATCTGCAAGCTCATCGTCGCGCTCCTCGCCTCAGCGCACGCCTTCGCCGGCCAGCGCGTCCGGCGTGAACACGCTGTCCGGGAAGCGCGGCTTCAAGGGGTACTGCGAGGCCTTGGCGTTGTAGAGGTTGCCCATGAAGCCCTGGCCGGAGAGCAGGTCGTTGAAGCCGAACGAGCCGATCGGGTTGCCGGGCAGGTCGGGTGCGACGAAGGTCTGCGCCCACAGCGTCTTCCACAGCTGACCGTTGGCGTCCCACCGGTCGCCGAGCACGCAGATCCAGGTGTCCTCGTCGCAGTAGTAGCGGCTCTTCGGCGCCTGGTGGCGCTGGCCGGCGCGCAGCGTCGCCTCCACCACCCACACGCGGTGCAGCTCCCAGCGCATGTGGTCGGGGTTGAAGTGGTTCTTGCCGATGACCTCGGCGTCGGTCTTCGGCTGCAGGAAGCGGTTGGCGTTGTAGGGGATGAACATCTCCTGCTTGCCCATCAGCTTCCAGTCGAAGCGGTCGAGCCGGCCGGTCCAGACCTCGATCTCGTCGAACGCCATCACACCGGCCGCGGACGGCGTGGGCGTATCGCAGCAGGGGTTGGGCAGCTTGCGCACGCGGCGCTGGCCGGTCAGGTAGACCCAGGCCTGGTCCTTGCTGCCGTCGATGTTGACGCGGCCGACGATGGCCTCGCCGGCACGGATGGGCGGGCCGGCGTTGACCAGCCGGATCATCCAGTACTCGTTGCCCTTGGCGAACTGCTCCGGGCTGCCGTCCGGGAAGTAGTACGGCATCTGCTGGTCGGCGCGCCCGTCGGTGGTCAGCACGGCCTTGCCGTCGGCGGTGAGCTGGTACTGGTTGATGTTGAACTCCCACGAGGTGCCGCGCCAGCGCAGCATGTGGTTCCACATCACCTCGGCACCGGTCTTGGCGATCGGGAACGGGATGCCGCCGTAGGCACCCTCGACGACGTCGCCATTCAGCTTTGCGCGTGTGGCGTTCTTGAAGGTGTTGTCGACCACCCATTGCGGCGCGGTCGCGGTGCGGTGGGACTTGTAGACATCGATGCGATAGCTGTCCGGGTACTTCTTCAGCATCGCCTTCTGGCCGTCGCTGAGCCTGTCGGCGTACTGCTCGGCGTTCTTCGCGCTGATCGAGAACAGCGGCTTCTCGTCCTTGAACGGATCCCCGCGGCGGCCTGCGGGCTTGTCGCCGGCGGTCGGCGTGGTGTGGCCGCCGGTCCAGGCCGGGATGGAGCCGTCCTTGTTGCCGGCCTTCTCGGCGCCGAAGGGCGTCAACTCGCTCTTGAGCCTGGCGGCCTCGTCGGCCGACACGGCCGCGAGCGCGGACCCGAACGCGACCGCCATCAGCGCGGCCAGGGGGATGCGGAGAATGGTCATCGTGGACTCCTGTGATCAGAACGTGCGACGCAGCGCCAGCGCCAGGTAGTTGCGGTCGGCCAGCTGGCTGCCCTTGCCGAAGATCGCGTGCCCGCCGGTCAGCAGCGGCGAGTAGTCGACGAACGGCACGGCCTTGCCGATGTAGTGCGTGTAGTTGACCGAGAACTGCCACACGCCGAGGTAGGTGCCCTCGACGCCGAGGTTGGCGCTGCCGGTGCCCTTGGCGCCCCAGCCCGCCCCAGTGACGGCGGAGTTGCCGTCGACGACGTAGCGCAGGCCGACCGGCACGCTCAGGTCCAGCCCCGGCATCGCCTGGCGGTAGCTGGGCGTGAAGATGAACTGCAGCGCCGTGGCGTCGCGCGTGCGGCCTTCGTCGAGCGAGTGGTCAGGATCGTCCTTCGAGAGCACACGGTTCCAGGCGATCTCCGCCACCAGGCTCGATTCGCGCGCGATGACGCTCGGCCCGAAGGTGGCCAGCGTCGACAGGTTCAAGTGGGCGGTGCGCCCGATCGCCGGGCGCGGCTGCGGCGCGCCGACGCTGCCCG
The DNA here is from genome assembly GCF_943372545.1 of Variovorax sp. YR752. Classification (NCBI taxonomy): domain Bacteria; kingdom Pseudomonadati; phylum Pseudomonadota; class Betaproteobacteria; order Burkholderiales; family Comamonadaceae; genus Variovorax; species Variovorax sp. YR752. The sequence continues at coordinate 52,506 of NZ_CALRZC010000010.1, forward strand.
GGTAGAGCATGTTGGTGCTCCACAGCGGCACGTCGTCCCGCACCGAGGCCTCGCCGGCCACGTTGAAGTCGCCGAAGGAGTGCGAGGCGCTGACCCCGGCCGTCCTGACGTTCTCCGGGAACTGGTAGAACCAGCTGCCCGGCAGCGTTCCGAAGGGGCCGGGTGTGCCGGCCGGATTCAGGTTGCCGTAGAGCTGGCCGGACTTGTCGTGGTAGCGCGCGACGTAGAAGCCGAGGTCCGTCTCGTCGAGGCGCCACTTCAGCTGCAGGCCGAACTGGCCGGAGTCCCTGGGCTTCTGGTCGCTGCCCGGCGTGAGCGCATAGCTGCCCGAGATCGGCGTGCCGGCCGGGATGTTGACGAACTCCGGCTGCTGCGAGCCCCAGGGCGTGTTGGCGGTCGAGAAGTAGCTGCCCGCGGGTGACAGGCGGTCCTCCTCCCAGCGGAACTGCACATAGCCGCCGATCGAGACGTCGGTGGTGAGCTGCAGTTGCGCGGAGAGCTGCGGCACCGGGCGGACGATCTCCTTGAACTGCGCGTTCGGCGAGGCGAGCAGCTTGTCGATGTCCACCGGGCCCTGCGCACGGGCGATCCCGTTGTCGCCGAAGAACAGGCTCTCGCCGTACTGCAGCGCGTGGCGGCCGAGCCGCGTGGTCAGCTTCATGCCGTTGGGCAGGCGCCAGCCGCCGAACACGAAGGCATCGAGCAGTTCGGCCTTCTCGCCAGCGAGCTTCCTGGTCCTGCTCGGGAACTCGTCGTACGGGTTCTGGCCGATGGTCGGGTCGTTGTCGGCGCGGGTCTTGCGCTGCAGCTTGTCGTCGTACCAGGCCGCGGCACTCAGGCGCAGGCCGAAGTCGCGGCGCCAGACAGCATCGAACTCCGACAGCAGGTCGAGACGCGCCGAGACCAGCCCCTTGTTCTGGAAGTTCTGGTCGCCGGCGTTGAAGTTGAGCGCCTGCGGGAAGCTGAAGGTGGCCGGTGCCGGCGCCGGCGCGCCGGTCGGCACCTGGCGGAAGGTGTCCTTCAGAGCCGGGTCCGCCGCCTCGGTGCGGAACTTGGTGCTCAGGCGCACGCTGTTGTCCCAGCGAAGCGACCAGTCCGGGTTGCCGGTGTCGATCTCGAAGGCCTGCGCGCCGCAGCTCAGCATCGCCGCGGCGAGCGCCGTCAGGCGGGGCGCCCTGTGTCCTGTCATGGTCTGTCTCCTCGTCGTCTTGGGGTGGAAGCGTCTCAGGCCGGCTGCGCGACGATGCGCATCAGCCGCTCCATCAGCTGGCTCAGGTCAGTGGTGCCATCGGGCTGCAGATCCCAACGCGCCGCCGTGGAGGCGATGTCGTGGACCTGCCGCACGCGCGCTGCACGGCGCCGCTCGAACGCCTCGAGCAGCGCGCCGCGCGCCGGCGCGGCTTCGAGCAGGTCGGCGAGCACGCGAGCGTCTTCGATCGCCTGGGCGGCCGCCTGTCCGAAGTGCGGCGGGAACGCGTGTGCGGCGTCGCCCACGGCGAGCACCGCACCGCGATGCCAGGGCGGCTCTAGCAACGCCGAGCGTGCGGGCCGAAGCACCACCGGCGTGTCGGACGTGAGCTGCGCGGCCAGCTGGCGCACAGGCGGCGCGAACGACGACAGCGCCGCGCGCATGCGCTCGCCTGGCTCGCCCTGCGGGTCTGCCGGCGTCGGCTCGGTGAGGGCGAGACCGGCCAGGTCGTGGCGTACCGGCACGATCACCGCGCGGCTCCCGGTGCGGCCGAAAGCGATCAACGGTCGGTCAAGCTCGACGGGCCGGTGCAGCAGCGTGTACCACCAGGCCTGACCGAGCTCGGCCACCACGCGGGCATGCGGAAACAAGGCCGTGCGCAGTTCGCTCGAGGCCCCGGCGGCGAGCACCACAAGATCGGCCTCGATGGCCTCGCCGCTGACCAGGACGACGCGCGCGCGACCCTCAGGATCATCAACCGCCTTCACGCGAACGCCACGGCGCAACTGCGCACCGCGACCGCGAGCGGCGCGCTCGAGCACCTGGTGCAGGTCGGCGTGACGAATGCCCAGTGCCGCGGGGAAGCGCGGTCCGGCCAGGCGCTGGGTGGGCAGCTCGTACAGGTGCCGCCCCTGGCGGTCGACCACGTCGATGCCGTGATAGGGGAAGCCCGCGCGCACACAGTCCTCGGCAATGCCGAAGGCCGCCAGATCGCGCAGCATGTTCGGAACCACCTCGATGTGGGCGGGCACTGCGCACACCTTCGGCGCGTCCTCCAGCACCTGTACCGGTACGCCGCCGCTCGCGGCGGCCAGCGCGCACGCCAACCCGGCCAGACCGGCGCCGATCACGCAGACACTCGCGATGCGCTGCGTCATCGCAGCGCCTCGCAAGATGCAGGCATGAGTTCGCCCTTCGCCTGGCCGCCAGCCATTCGTCGTCTCCGTTGTGGGTATGGGAATCGGGTTGACGAGAGCTTACGAAGCACGAGCCCCCGCGCAAAATGGTTTGCATTCATGCGGCGCATCGATGCCGTGGATACTTTTCGGGTTAACCCTGGCTCATGCGTTTCAACAAGCTCGACCTCAACTTGCTCGTCGCGCTGGATGTATTGCTGACAGAGCGCAGCATCACGCGCGCGGCCGAGCGGGTGCATCTGTCGCAGTCGGCGATGAGCGCCTCGCTCGGCCGGCTGCGCGACTACTTCGACGACGAGCTGCTGGTTCAGGTCGGCCGCCAACTCGAGCTGACGCCGCGCGCCGAGGTGCTGCGCGAAGCCGTGCGCGATGTGCTCGTGCGCATCGACACCTCGATCGCCGCGCAGCCTCAGTTCGACTGCACCACGACCGATCGCGAGTTCCGGCTGTGCATCTCCGACTACACCATGGAGCTGCTGGTCCCGCGCGTGCTATCGCTGGCCGCCGGTCAGCGCAGCACCGCGCGCTTCAAGCTGGCCCCGCAGGCCTCGAGCCCGGCGCGCGCGCTCGAGCGCGGGGAAGCCGATCTGCTGGTCATCCCCAAGGCGTACTGCACTGCCGAGCACCCGATGGAGACCGTGTTCACCGACGAATTCGTCTGTGCCGTCTGGAGCGGCAGCAGTCACGTCCGCGAGGGCATGAGCTTCGAGCGCTACGCCGGCGCGGGGCACGTCGTCATGCAGCCGGTGAACACCGACCAGCCGGCCTTCGAGAGCTGGTTCGTGCAGCGCTACGGGCTGTCCCGACGCATCGACGTGACGACCTACAGCTTCGCCGCGCTACCGTTCCTGGTGGTCGGGAGCGAACTGGTGGCCACGGTGCACTCGATGCTGGCCAGGGACGTGGCACCCGCGTTGCCCATCACGCTGTTGCCGCTGCCACTGCCGATGCCGACGTTCGAGCAGGCGATGCAGTGGCACAAGTACCGCTCACTCGACCCGGGGTTGCTGTGGTTGCGCGGGCTGATGCGGCAGGCGGCCAAGGACCTGCAAAGCGCCGACTGAGCAACAGCCTCAGGACTGGCGCGAGCCGGGGGACGCCGGCTGCCGAGCCCTGGTCACGGTTCGAGTCAGCTGCTGCGGGACCACCGGTACAAGGTCTTCGAGTTCATCGCGCCGAAACAGGATGCTCGGCCCCCGCTCCTGCCCGCAGCGCGACCATCGTCACGTTCAGCGCTTCGCGCCCTGCCGGCGCGCAGGCAAGGCGGCATCCGTGGGCCAGCCATGTGCGGCCACCAGTACCGTCCGGACAGGTGCCTTCGCAGATTCGGACTTCGGATTCCCCGCGGCTTGTCGTGCGGCCGGCGCGGCTGCGGCGCGCTTCTTGTCGTTGGCGGATCGAGCGAGAGAGGATTCCAAGTCTGTGGCCATGAGCGTCGGTGAAGGCGGCGGATTCTACGTCGGCGAATGTCGATATGCTCGGCACTCAACCTGGAGTCGAGTTCAACAGTAGTTCGCTACGCGCCGCTTCGGCAGTTGCCCGGTACAGGACTGAAAGGCTGCCATGTGGTTCCTCGTCCAAGTCGTCAAAGGTAGCAAGCACTTCGAGCCGGAGTCGCAGGTGGGCAACCGGGTCCTGATCTCGGACACCACCGACATGGTCATCTCCGGCCGCGCCATGGGTGGAGAGAGCTTTCGTTTCGAGGCCCGCAAGGGCAACGAGAGCTTCGTCGTCCAGGATTTCGTCGGTGCCCAGCCGGCAGGGGTTCTCGCCACCAGGTTCTCGGAGCTGGCGCAGAAGATGGGTGCGCTGACGGTCGCTGCCTAGGCATCCGGCATCGCCGACCCGTGGGTGGCACGGTGCAGGGCCGACGCTCCCGGCCGCGCGGCCGCTGCGGGTAAGCTCTTGCCACCTCGGCCCGGGAGCAGTTCGAATCACCGTCGCCCGACCACCGAGTCCTGTTCGGCCCAGTCTCTCAGGAGCCCGTCATGAACGCTCGCAACCTTGGTTTGCTCATCGCGGCGACCTTCGCCGCCCTGGCCCTGGCCGTGGCACTCGCGCCCACTGCGCGGTCGCAGGTGCAGGCCACCCCCAGCTTCACGCCGATCGGCGTGTCCTCCAGCGGGAACACCAGCACGGTGTGGTTTCACGAACCGTCGTCGCGCCAGGCGGTGGCCTGCCAGACGGTCCAGCAGGGCGCTTCCCTCTCCAGCATCCAGTGCGTGGTCACCAAGCTGCCGTAGCCGGACGCTCTGCGATCACGGCCTGACCGGGTCGGCCTCGGGCCCGACGACCTGCCCTGTGCGATGGGCGGACCGATCGCTCCGCGCTAAGCTCGCGCATCCGAATCCCAGGGATGCCTGCCATGCCCCAGCAAGACCTTCGCATCGTCCTGTCGTTCTCCGCCGAAGACCAGGCCTGGCTCCGACTTTCGTCGATCGCCGTGCCGAAGTTCTTCGAGGGCCACGCCGTGGCGCCGGCCTCCGGCGATGCCCTGCGCATCGGCGGCCGCCAGTTCATCGTCCAGGCACGCATCTGGGAGCACGACGGCATGGCGCCGACCCTGCGCCTGCTGCTCAGCAGCGGCCACGCCGAGAGCGACACGGTGTTCGGCTGAACCGCCGCCACCCGCATGCGCCTGCTGCTCATCTTCTTCGTGCCGCTGGTGGCTCAGGTCTTCGCCTACATCGTCGTCTTCCTCGCGGCACAAGGCGGTGGGTCGTTCATGGGCTTGCTCGCGTTGCCTGCCTCGGTCGCCTCGGTGATCGCCCTGTTCGCCCACGGCATCTCGTCGGCACGCGCCAGGGTTCCCGTGGCCAGCGCCATGCTGATCAGCCTGGGCATCGCGCTGGTGCCACCCGTCGTGCTGCTCGTCTTCCGGGCGCTGGAATCCTAGGGCCTGTTCACACCACCGGGAGGCGCCTTTGAATCTGAACACCGCACGGGTCTTCGTTCGCGACATCGCACGGGCACGCGAGTTCTATGGCCAGAAGCTGGGGCTGCGCGTCAGCGCGGAGAATCTCGCGCACGGCTACTGTGTCTTCAACGCCGGCAACTGCGAACTCGTCGTCGAGTCGGTGGCGCCGGACGCGCCGCCGCAGGACCAGGCACTGGTCGGCCGCTTCACCGGCCTGTCGTTCCTGGTGCCGAGCGTCCACGTCGCGCATCAGGATCTGGTGGCCAAGGGCGTGCTGTTTTCGGGCCCGCCCGAGCGCCAGTTCTGGGGTGGCACGCTGGCCACCCTGCGCGACCCGGACGGCAATCAACTCCAGATCGTGCATCGCGGCGCGGGTGGCACGCGGTAGAGTCACCCGGCCCGCCAGCGACGCCACGAGGCGATGCCGGCGGCGAACGCACCCGTGACACACCCAGAACCCCATGTCCGCGAAGCCGGCGCCGGCGCTGCCGTCGTGTGCCTGCACTCCAACGCCAGCAGTTCCAGCCAGTGGCGCGGCCTGATGGAACTGCTGTCGCCGACACGCCATGTGCTCGCGCCGGACAGCTACGGGTCCGGCCGGAGCCCGGACTGGCCGTCGGACCGATCCATCACGCTGGCCGACGAGGTGGCGCTCATCGCGCCGCTGCTGGCTCGGGTGACGCCCCCGGTCGCGCTGGTCGGCCACTCGTACGGCGCGGCGGTGGCCCTGAAGGCTGCGCTGACGGCCCCGGTGAGCGCACTGGTGCTGTACGAACCGACCCTGTTCGCACTCGTCGACGCGACCGTGCCACCGCCCAATCATGCCGACGGCATCCGTGACGCAGTCGGCGCCGCGGCGGCCGCGCTGGACCGCGGTGACCGCGACGCGGCGGCAGGCGCGTTCATCGACTACTGGATGGGTGACGGCAGCTGGGCGGCGACCCCCGCGCAGCGCAAGCCGCCGATCACGGACTCCATCGTCAACGTGCGCCGCTGGGCTCATGCGCTGTTCACCGAGCCCGCACCGGTGCAGGCATTCAGCCGGCTCGACATGCCGATCCTGTACATGCTCGGCCGGCGCACCACCGGCTCGGCGCGCGGCGTCGCGCAGGTGCTGATCCCTGCCCTCGCCCGCGTGCGCGTGGTGGAGTTCGACGGGCTGGGCCACATGGGCCCGATCACGCACCCGGAGGTGGTGAATGCCGAGATCCAGCGCTTCCTCGAGCAGGTCTAGCGTGACGTTCCACGCCGCCTCGGTGCCCGTGTTCCTGAGCTACCTCGAGCGGCTGCGCCACCTCGTCGATGCGGCCGAGGCCTTCGCCGTACGCCGCGGCGATGCCGCGCCCGAGTGGCTGGAGGCACGCCTGGCGGCCGACATGCTGCCCTTCGAGCAGCAGGTGAGCATTGCCGCCCACTTTGCGCTGCGCGCATGCTTCCCGCTGGCCGGGCTGCCGGTGCCTCCCTATGGCGACTTTCCGGCCACGTTCGACGGCCTGCGGCAGCGCATCGCACGTGTCGTCGAGTTGCTCGGGGCGCTCGATCCGGCGCAGTTCGAAGGCGCCGGATCGCGCGTTGCGCACAGCACGGCCGGCCATGCGCAGGTAGCACTGCCAGCGGCGCAGTTCCTGCTGCAGTACGCGCTGCCAAACTTCTTCTTCCACCTGACGACCGCCTACGCGATCCTGCGCCAGCGCGGCGTCGCGCTGGGCAAGCAAGACTTCGACGGCTTCCATTCGTACGCTGCGCCGCCGTGACCCTGCTCGCGGCCAATGCACGCGAAGGCCCGGGCCTTGCCAAGGCTGCGAAGCTGGGCCAAGCTCGGCCCCGAGACAACGACGATCGACTGCAGGGAGATTCGATGGGAGTGTTCGAGAAGCCGGCGCTGCCTGCGGCGTGGCGCGGCGCCGTTGCGCTGCTGCTGGCGGCATCGGCCGGCGGTGCGGCCGCGCAGACGATGTACCGCTGCGGCAACACCTACAGCCAGACGCCATGCGCGCCCGACGCCGTGCCGCAGCGTGGTCACGCCGATGCGGCGACCGAGAAAGCGGGCGGGGCGCAGGGCTACGACCTGTGCGCGAGCCATGCACCCGAGTCGGTGGAGACGCCGGAGCCGCAGAGTGCCCGCGTGCAGCAGGTCGGGCCGCGCAAGGCAGAGGTGATCCAGTACGCCGGCCAGCCCATCGCCGCCCATCGCTACGACCTCACCGTCGATGCGAAGACCGCCTACGGCGTCTACTCCGGGCCCCGGCCCTACGCGTGCTGGGTCAGCGAGGACCAGCGGCGCATTCTTCAGTTTGCGCCGCGCCGGCGCTGAGCGAGCCCGACGCGCCGATGCCGACGCAACTCACCGAACGCCATGGCCAGGCCGCAGGCACCGGCGCCCTGGCGCGGCTCGCCGTGCTGGCCGCCGGCCTGCTCGGCGGCTGCGCTGCCGTGCCGCCGCGCGACGCGGCACTGGCACAGGCGCTGCAGGGGCTGTGGTGCAACTCGCACGACGGCGGGCGCAGTTGCTGGGCCTGGGACGAATTCGATGCCGAGGGGCGCTTCCATGCCTGCGGCCGCACCGACGACGACCCCCGGCCCTTTTCTGGCAGCGGGCGCGTCTCGGTCAACGGGCAGCGCATGTGCTACCTGGTCGACGCGGCCAGCGGCAGCTTCTGGCTGCAGCCAGGCCAGCGCTACTGCACCGACATCGTCGCGATCGACACCGCGACCCATCGCTACCGCGACATCGACACCGGCGCCGAGTTCACCCTGTACCGCCGCGCGGCTGCGCAGCGGCGCTGCCCCTGACCGAAGCTGGCGCAGCATGGCAACGTTCCAGGTCTTCGCCGGTGCGCAGCGGATCGGCTCGTCCGCGCTGGAACTCGGCGACCGGGCCGTCGGCGTGGCCGCCGGGCGCTTCATCCCCGCGCCGGCCTATGCCCAGGTGCAGGCCGCCGTGATCGCCACGCAGCACGGCTCGCAGCTCGCACTGGGCCTGCGCGTGGTCGCGCCCGACGGCCGGCCGCTGGCGCTCGACGGCAACGTGCAGATCGTCGACTATTCGGCCGAACTCGGCAGCGACGGCCTCGAAGTGCACGTGATCGGCATCGACCCGGACCAGTACGACGACTGGCCCGCCACGCAGGCCACGGCCTTCGCACCCACCCAAGCCCTGGACGAGAAGTCCGGCGACTGAAGGAGACACACATGCCCAAGGGCTACTGGATCGCGCGCGTCGACGTCAGCGATCCCGAGCAGTACAAGGCCTACGTGGCCGCCAATGCGAAGCCGCTGGCGATGTACGGCGCGAAGTTCCTCGTGCGCGGCGGCCCCTTCGAGAACCCCGAGGGCGGCGCGCGCAGCCGCAACGTGGTCATCGAGTTCCCCTCGAAGCAGGCGGCACTGGACTGCTGGAACTCGCCGGAGTACCGGGCGGCCGTTGCGCTGCGCGCGCCGGTGTCGGTCGTCGACATGGTGATCATCGAAGGCTACGACGGGCCGCAGCCCGGCTGATGAGCCCGATGTGCGCCACACCTCGGCGGACCGCGCTGCGGTAGTACCATGCCCGGCATGAATCCGCCGGCTAACCCGGGCCATGAGCGCATGGCCGACCGCGAGCTGGTCACCTCGCGCGTGATCGCGGCGCCGCGCGCACGGGTCTGGCAGGCCTTCACCGACCCGGCGCTGCTGGCCCGCTGGTGGGGCCCGGCCGGCTTCAGCAACAGCTTCGAGTGCTTCGAGCCGCGCGCTGGCGGCTCATGGCGCTTCGTGATGCACGGCCCCGACGGGGTGGACTACCCGAACGAGAGCGTGTTCACGGAGGTGGTCGACCAGCAGCGCATCGTCTTCGACCATCTGTCGGCGCCACGCTTCGAGATGACGCTGACCTTCACCGACCACGGCGATCGCACCGCGCTGGGCTGGCGGCAGCGCTTCGCGACGGCCGAAGACTGCCGCCGCATCGCACCGATCGCCGTGCCGGCCAACGAGCAGAACATCGACCGGCTGGCCGCGCTGCTGCACGCCACGGCCTGAGCACGGCGCTGCCGCCGCAAGGCCCTCAGGCCAGTTCCTTCTGCTGCTCGACGATGCGCGAGACGATGCCGTAGTCCACGGCCTCGCGCGCGCTCATCCAGAAGTCGCGCTCCATGTCCGACACCACCTTCTCGTAGGCCTGGCCGGTCTGTGCGGCGATGACGCGGGCGATGCGCTCGCGCGTGCGCAGGATCTCCTTGGCCTGGATGGCGATGTCGGTGGCCTGGCCGCCGGCGCCGCCGGCGGGCTGGTGGATCATGAAGCGGGTATTGGGCAGGCAGACGCGGCGCTCCTTGGGCGGCGCCAGGAAGATGTGCGCGCCGGCGCTGGCCACCCAGCCGCTGCCGACGGTGGTGACCGGCGCACGCACGAAGCGGATCATGTCGTGGATCGCGTCGCCCGATTCGACGTGGCCGCCGGGCGAGGAGATCAGCATCGTGATCGGCGCGTCCGACTCCTCGGACAGCGCGAGCAGGCGCCGGCAGGTGGCCAGCGCGAGGCGGTCGTCGATCTCGCCGAACACCAGCACATAGCGCGACTTGAAGGCGAGCTGCTCTTCCAGCCGGCCGGCGGCGGCTTCGGGCTTCTTTTGTTCGTCGTCGGCGGCGAGGCGGTCAATCATGGCGTTCTCCTGGAGATGCGGGAATGGGCTGATTCTGACCCACACGGCGAGCTGCGTTCTCAGGCCGCGCCGCCGTGGGCGTTGATGAAGCCGCGGTCGATGCGGTCCTTCCAGTGCCACACCCAGCGGCCCTCGGCCGCAAGCTTGCCCCAGCTCGCGATCGCGTAGCGCTCGCCGCAGGCCAGCAGGTTGAGCGCGCGCGGCTGCGGCCGCCAGGGCTCGAGTTGACCGCCGGCGAGGAAGCGGCGCAGGTTCAGTGCCAGCGGCGCGCCGGCGCGCACCGCGTAGACGCCGCTGCGCGGGTGCGCCACATCCAGCCGCGCGGAGACGTCGCCGGCGGCGAACACCTCGGGGTGCGAGCTGCTCTGCAGCGTCGGCCCGGTGGCGACGAAGCCGCGTTCGTCGAGCGCGAGGCCGCAGCCCTGCAACCAGCCCGGCGCGACCGCGGGCAGCGCGATCACCGCGGCGTCGCAGGCCACGCGCGCGCCGCGGCCGAGCAGCACGTGGCTGGCGCTGATCTCGGCGCAGACGTCTTCGAGCACCGTGACCTTGCGGCGCTTGAGCGCGGCCAGCGCGCGCCGCTGCACTCCCGGTGGATGGCTGGGCAACGGCGCCGATCCACCGGTGACGAGACTGACGCGCGAGCGGTCGCCGAGGCGGTGATGCATGGCCAGCGCCAGCTCGACACCGGCCGCGCCGCCGCCGATCACCACGACGCACAGCGGCTTCGCCTGCGCGATCTCGAGCATGCGGCCCCAGAGCTGCGCGAAGGCCTCGATCGGCCGCACGAACAGGCCGTGCTCGCGCGCGCCGGGAATGGCGTCGCGGTCCTGCGTCGCGCCGACGTCGAGGCTGAGCGCGTCATAGGCCAGCGTGCGGCCATCGGCCAGGGTGACGGTGCGCGCCGCGCTGTCGATCGCCGTGGCGCTGGCCTGCAGCAGCCGCACGCCGGCGCGCTCGGCCATCGGCGCCAGCGGCACCGTGCACTGCTCCAGCGTGTAGTGCCCGGCGACGAAGCCCGGCACCATGCCCGAGTAGGTCAGCGTCGGCCAGGGCGTGACCAGCGTGAGCTCGGCGCCGGGCAGCGCCTCGGTGGCGAATGCGCGCATCACCTGCAGGTGCGCATGCCCCCCGCCGAGCAGCAGCAGCTTCTTCATCGGTCGAGCGACAGGTCGGCCACGAAGGCGAGGCTGCGCCCGCCGGTGTTGTCGGCGTCGGCTCCGAAGGCCACGGCGGTGACCGCGGGCACCTGCGTCGCCTCGTCGCCGAACAGGCGCAGGAAGTCGGCCGCCACGTCGCGGTGTTCGTCACGCCAACCGCCGCGGTCACCCTCGCCCGAGCGCAGCACGAGGTAGCGCACGCGGCGGCTGTAGGGGTTCGGCAACGCGGTGCCGGCGGCGAGCTGGCGGTCCCACACGTAGCAGACCGTGGCCGCCGGCAGCGCCTCGCCGGTCTTCGAGCGGGCCAGGCGCAGCAACTGCCGCTCGACGAACGGAACGGCCGCCATCGGCAGGTCGAAGAAGACGCAGACCTTGACGGCGTTGTCGTCGCCCTCCTTGCGGCGCAGGTCGGACTGCTCGACGAAGCGCTCGACGCGCCACGACCACGACAGGCTCAAGCCAGGCGCCTCGGCGCGCAGCGCATGCACGAGGTTGCCGTAGGCGCCCTCGGCCTCGATGCGCACGGCACGCCGTCCATCGATCGTTTCGGCGGCGTAGCGCGTGGCCGGCAGCTGCTGCTGCGGCAGCCGGGCGTCGCGCCACGCCGCGGCGACGCTGCCGTCCGCCGCGACCAGCGGCGGCAGCAACTCGGCCCGCGCCGGCAGTGGCGCGAGCGCGGCGATCGATGCGACGACACCTGCGAGGCCCCATGCGACAGCCCGCCGCATCGTCATGCACGCCTCCAGGCGTGGTACTTCGCCACCCATTCGAGCAGCTTCCTGGGTTGGTGATTGCGCTTCCATTCGCCCGCAGCGTACTTGTTCGCCTCCGACATGGTCGGATAGGTGTGGATGGTGCCGAGGATCTTGTTCAGGCCCAGGCCGTGGCGCATCGCCAGCACGTACTCGGCGAGCAGGTCGCCGGCATGCGCGCCGACGATGGTGACGCCGAGGATGCGGTCCTTGCCCGGCACGGTCAGCACCTTGACGAAGCCGTGCGCGGCGCTGTCGGCAATGGCCCGGTCGAGGTCGTCGATGCCGTACTTCGTGACCTCGAATGCAATGCCCTTCTCCTTCGCCTCCTGCTCGTTGAGGCCGACACGCGCGACCTCCGGGTCGATGAAGGTCGCCCACGGGATCACCGAGTAGTCGGCCTTGAACTTGCGGAAGGTGCCGAACAGCGCATTGACCGAGGCATACCAGGCCTGGTGCGCGCCGACGTGGGTGAACTGGTAGGGCCCGGCGACGTCGCCGGCGGCGAGGATGTTCGGGTAGACCGTCTCGAGGTACTCGTTGGTCTCGACTGTGCGCCCCGCCGGGATGCCGAGTTCCTCCAGCCCGAAACCCTTCAGCCGCGCGACACGGCCGACGGCGCACAACAGCAGGTCGAACTCGACGCGCATCTCCGCGCCGGCATGTTCGACGACGATGAAGCGGCGCTCCCCGTCGCGCTCGCAGCGCAGCGCCTTGTGGCCGGTCAGCACGCGCACGCCGTCGTGTTCCAGCGCCGCCTTCGCCAGCGCCGAGACCTCCTCGTCCTCGCGGATCATGATGCGCGGCGCCATCTCGATCTGCGTGACCTGCGAGCCCAGGCGCGCGAAGCTCTGCGCCAGCTCGCAGCCGATCGGCCCGCCGCCGAGCACGACCAGACGCTGCGGCAGCTCGCGCAGGCCCCACAGCGTGTCGCTGGTCAGGTAGCCAACGTCCTGCAGTCCCGGCAGCGGCGGCACGAAGGGCTCGGCGCCGGTGGCGATCACGATGCTGCGTGTGCTCAGCGTCTGCGTCGTGCCGTCCTCGCGCACGATCTCCACCGTCCACGGGTTGACGATCCTTGCGCTGCCGAGCACCACGTCCACACCGAGGCCGGTGTAGCGCTCGACCGAGTCGTGCGGCTCGATGTCGCGCACCACCTGCGCGACACGTTCCATCACCTGCGCGAAGTCGACGGTGGCGGTGGCGCTGGCGATGCCGTACTTCGCCGACTCGCGCATCTGCTGCAGCAGCGTTGCGGTCTTGATCAGCGCCTTGCTCGGCACGCAGCCGTAGTTCAGGCAGTCGCCGCCCATCTTGTGGCGCTCGACCAGCGTCACCTTCGCCTTCACCACCGCGGCGATGTAGCTGGTCACCAGCCCGGCCGCGCCGGCGCCGATGACGACGAGGTTGCGGTCGAAAGTCTTCGGCTTCACCGGCGCCCAGCGTGCGTAGACCTGGCGCGCCTTGACCGCGTCGACGATCTTCTTGGCCACCAGCGGGAACAGGCCGAGCAGCACGAAGGAGCCGAGCAGACCTGGCGAGAGGATGCCCTGCAGCGAATCGATCTTCGCCAGCTGCGTGCCGGCGTTCACGTAGACCAGCGTGCCGGCGAGCATGCCGAGCTGGCTGACCCAGTAGAAGGTCCAGGCCTTCATCGTCGTCAGGCCCATCAGCAGGTTGATGACGAAGAAGGGGAACAGCGGCACCAGGCGCAGCGTGAACAGGTAGAAGCCGCCTTCCTTGGCGATGCCGCGGTCGACGTCGGCCAGGCGGGTGCCGAAGCGCGCCTTGACGCTGTCGCGCAGCACGTAGCGCGAGGCGAGGAAGGCCAGCGTGGCGCCGATGCTCGACGCGAAGGACACGACGATGGTGCCGACAGCCAGCCCGAAGATCGCGCCGCCGGCCAGCGTCATGATCACCGCGCCGGGCAGCGACAGCGCTGTCACCGCCACGTAGATCGCGAGGAAGACGCCGATCACCAGCGCCGGCCGGCTGTCGTACAGCGCGGCGAACTCGGCCTGACGCTGCTTGACGTAGTCCAGGCTGAGGAAGCGCCCTAGGTCGAAGGCGAAGAACGCGGCGATCACGGCGATCACGGCCAGCACGATGATCAGCTTGCGGCGGTTCATGAAGAGTCCTCGGTGGGGTCGGTCGGCTCCTCGAGCCGGATCACGCGCGCGCCCTCGGGCACGTCGTGCGCATCATGCGTCACCAGCACGGCCGGCACGCCCTGCGCGCGCAGCCGCTCGAACACGAAGCTGCGAAAGCGCTGGCGCAGAGCCATGTCAAGGCGCGAGAACGGTTCGTCGAGCAGCAGCGCCTGCGGCCGCGCGAGCAGTGCGCGCAGCACCGAGACCCGCGAGCGCTGCCCGCCGGACAGCGTGTGTGGCCAGCGCTCGCCGTAACCCGCCAGGCCGGCACTTCCAAGCGCCGCTTCGGCCTCGGCGCGGCGTTGCGCCGCCGGCCCGGCGGGCAGCGCGAAGAGCAGGTTCTCCAGCACCGTGAGGTGGGGGAACAGCAGGTCGTCCTGGAACAGGATGCCGATGCGGCGCTGCGCGGTGGGCAGCGCCGTGACCTCGCGGCCGTCCAGGCGCACGCTGCCGCTGGCTTGCAGCCCCGGCGCCAGCGTGCCGCACAGGAATCCGAGCAGTGAGGACTTGCCCGAGCCGCTCTCGCCCATCACCACCAGCAGCTCGCCGGGGCCGACATGTGCCGACAGGCCCTCGATCAGCGTGCGCTGCGCCGTGGCGATGCGGATGCCCTCCAGCTCCAGCATCAGGCGATCTCCATGCCGAGCCGGTGCGCCTGCCGGCGCCCGAGCCACCAGGCGGCTGCGAAGGCCAGCGCCGGCAGCAGCGCCTGCAGCAGCGCATACGCCGCCAGCAGCGTGCGCTGGCCGCCCGAGGCAAGCGTCAGCGCCTCGGTGGTGACGGTGGCATGCCGCCCGGCGCCGACGAACTGCGTGCTCAGGTACTGCGCGACGCTGACCGCGAAACCCACCGCCAGCGCCGAGGCGACCGGTGCGAGCAGCATCGGCCACTTGATGCGCACGAGGAAGGCAGCGCGCGAGCGGCCGAGTGCCCGCGCCGTCTGCTCGTAGCGCCCGTCGAAGCCGCGGTAGGCCGGTGCCAGCGCCACCAGCGCATAGGGCGCGGTGAACAGGCTGTGCGCCAGCCACAGGCCGGCGAGGCTGCCGTCCAGTCGCAGACTCAGCATCAGCTGGTAGATCCCGGCGACCAGCAGCACGCCCGGCACCAGCATGGTCGCGAAGACCAGCGGCGCGGCGCGGCGGTCCCAGCTGGCCGGTGTGGTCTCCATCCAGGCGACGGCCAGCAGCACGCCGGTCAGCGCCGAGGCCAGCGCCAGGCCGCTGGTGCGCGCCAGCACCGGCAGGCTGCCCGCCACCGCCTGCCAGGCATCGAAGGACACGGTCTGCGGCCACAGCGAGGGGAACGCCCACACGCTGGCGACCGACACGAAGGCCAGCATGGCCAGCACCAGCGCGTAGACCAGCGCCAAAGCGCCCAGCAACGGGGGCACGAGGGCCGTTGCACGCGGCGCCGACGGCCGGTCGCCGCGCACCTGCCGCGCACGCAGCGCGGGGCGCAGCAGGCGCAGTGCGGCCATCGCCAGCAGCGCACCGGCGGCGACGACGAGCGCCACCAGCAGCGCCGCTGCCGCGCCCTGCGCGTTGCTCGCCGCGTCGGCGTCGAGCAGCCACACCCACGCGAGCTGCGCCAGCGTCGGCGGCTGCGTCGGGCCGAGCACCAGCGCCATGTCGACCACGCTGGCCCCATAGGCCCACACCGCCAGCAACGGCAGCGCCAGGCGCGGCAGCAGCTGCGGCCAGAGCACGCGCCACCACACACTCGCCGGCGCATAACCCATCGCCTGCGCGGCCTGCAGCTGCAGCCGCAGTTGTGCCGACTGCGCCACCGGGCGCAGCAGCGCGGCGATGCTCCACAGCAGGAAGGGCAGCTCCTTGCAGACCAGGCCGGCGATCAGCGCCAGGCCGAGCGGGTCGTGCACGGTCGACAGGTCGGGCGGCGAGTCCCATCCCATCAGCGAGGCCACCAGGCGCAGCAGCAGCCCGCTGGGCATCAGCAGCAGGGCGAAGCCGACCGCGAAGGCGGCATGCGGCACCGCGAGCAGGGCACCGAGCGCACGCTCGATGCTCGCCCAGATCGGCGTGCCATGCAGATGGGTGACGATCAGCAGCGCGAGCGCGAGCGAGAGCAGCGTCGCGGCCGCACCCACCCAGACCGACAGCGCCAGCGCGGGAAGCAGCGCCGGGTCGTCGAACAGGCGCGCCCACGCCGAGACATCGGCGGCGCCCTGCAGCGCCAGCACCAGCGAGGCCGCGAGCGGCAGCGCGAACAGCCCGGCCGGCCACCACCAGGCGCGGCCGACGGGGTTCGTCACTGCCCGTAGCGGCGCGCCCATTCGCGCTCGATCACCTCGACCCAGCTGGCATGCGGCTCGGGCAGCACCGGCGCGCCCTGCTGCACCACGCCGGGCGCGCCGCCCTGCGCGAACAGCGCCTTGTCGGCCGCGGCGAGCTTGTCGAGCGCCAGCACGGTCGGGTCACCCCAGTGGCGGATGTCGGCCTTGCGCGATTGCGCCAGCGGCGACTGCATGAAGTTGATCACCACCTGCGCCCCCTCTTTCGCCCGCGCATTGAACGGAATCGCCAGGAAGTGCGTGTTGCCGATCGTGCCGCCAGCATGCTGCCAGCTGATCACGCTGTCGGGCAGGCGCTTCGCCGCGATCTCGTTGGCGGCCTCGTTGGGGTTGAAGGTCAGCGTGACGAAGAGTTCACCGTCGGCCAGCATCTGCCGCATCACCGCATTGCTGGCCGGGAACTGCTTGCCCGAGCGCCACAGCAGTGGGTGCAGTGCATCCAGCGTGCGCCACAGCGGCGCGAGCTGCGCAGCGGCATCGGCCGGGGCCGGCGCGTAGAACGGCTTGCGGTCGCTCGCGGCCTCCAGCAGCACCTGCTTGAGGAAGGTAGTGCCGTGGAAGTTCGGCGGCTTGGGGTAGCTGAAGCGGCCCGGGTTCTTCTTCGCGAACTCGATCAGTTCGGCCAGGCTCTTCGGCGGCTGCACGATGCGCTTGCCGTCGCCGTAGAAGGTGAACTGCGCCATGCCCCAGGCCGCCTCGAAGCCTTCGACCGGCTCGGAGAAGTCGATTCGCGTGGTCGGCTTGCCGGCCACGTCGACCAGGGCGAAGTTCGGCAGTGACTCGGCGAAGGGGCCGTACAGCAGGCCCTCGCGCTTCATCGCGAGGAAGTTCTCGCCGTTGATCCAGGCCATGTCGGCGCTGCCGTCGCTGGTGCGGCCTGCCGCCTTCTCGGCGCGCACGCGCTTGACGAGTTCGGCGGTGTCGCCGAGCTTGACGTGTTCGAGCTTGATGCCGTGCCGCGTGGCCACCTCGCCCGCCACCCACTGCAGGTAGGCATTGACGCGCTCGCTGCCAGCCCAGGCGTTGAAGTAGACGGTCTGGCCGCGCGCGGCACGTTCGATACGCTCCCACGCAGCGGGGTCGGCGGCCTGCGCCGCAGGAAGCCAGGGCGCCAGCGTGGCGGCGGCGATCAGTCGGCGGCGGGACAGCGGCAAGTTCATTGGCAAGATCCGTTCAACGTGGCATTCGGCGAGGGAGCGCGACGCAGTGTATCGGCCCCGCCATCGGCTCACGGCCGCCCTGTCAATCGGGCGCGCAGTGCCGGCACCGCCCAGCGGTCGAGCGACCAGCGGCCCGGCCCCCACAGCAACAGCGCGGCGAGCAGGCTGCCCCAGAACACATGTGCCTGCAGCGCCGGCTCGGCGATCTCGGCCAGGCTGATCACCGCGACCACGTTGACCACGAACAGCCCGGCGGCAGCGAAGCGCCCGGCCAGACCGAGGGCCAGCAGCACCGGCAGCAGCAGTTCGCCGGCGGTGCCAGCCACCGCGGCCACCGCCGGGTCGAGCAGCGGCACCTGGTACTCGTCGGTGAACAGCGCGATGGTGGTCTCGAAGTCGCGCAGCTTGGTCAGCCCGGAGCGGAAGAACACCAGCGCCACGTACAGGCGCGCGGCCAGCGCAGCCGCCGGCTGCAGGTGTTCGAGCGCGGCAATGGCCTGTTCGCCGAAGGACCAGAGGCGGGCCAGCGGCCCGGGGTTCAAGGTGGGGTTCATGGTTGGCATCGTTCAGGGTTCGATCCGTCTGTGTCGGCCAGCGGCAGCACAGCTTTCAGCCAGGACTGCGCGATCGCACGCGGCAGCCAGGCGCCGAAGTCGAAGCCCTCGCCAGCCTCGTGCAGCGCACCGGCGAGCGAGTCGCCGCCCTGCAGCGCGCGCATGAACGCGGCGTCATGATCCAGGAGGCGATGCACGACGGCTCGCCAGCCCGCGCGCGCGACGCACACGGCCTCGCCCTGCCCGGCCGCCAGCGCCACGCGCACCGGCGCGAAGGGGTCGGGGCCCGCGTCGTGGTGCGCGGCATGGATGCTGGCGATCGGCCAGGTCGACGCGAGCACGGCGAGGCCGGGCATCAGGTTCAGCGTGACGGACGCCGGATCGGCCTCGGCGAGCAGGGACAGCGATTCGACCTCGAGCGTCGCATCGGCGGCGCGCTCCGCGGCGTGCAGCGCGAGGTCGAGCCGGGCGGCGTCGGCCAGCCAGGGCCACTCGGCGAGATCGGCTTGCGCAGCGAGCCACGCGGGCAACTCGGCACCCCACTCGGCCACATCGCCACAGCGTGGCGGATGCGCAGCCCACAGTTCGCGGGCCAGGCGCGCGAAGCTCTCTTCCCCGAGCATCGCGGCCACGGTCGGTGCCGCAGCCGCCAGCGCGCGTTCGGCCAGCGCGCCGGCGTTGGCGCGGTAGGCAGCGAGACCACGCTCGGCGCGCGCGCCCTGCTCGCGCAGCGCGGGCGCCGCGTCGTGGCGCAGGATCGCGGCGAGCAACTGCTGCTGGCGCTGCGCTTCAACCAAGACGCTCACTGGACTACCCTCCGCACTGCGTGCTCCGGGATGAGCGCTTGGGAGCGGCCCGGCGCGCTCATGCCGGCAGCGCCTCGGCCATGCCGCACGCTCGCGCCGCCTCGTCGAGCAGCACGTCCAGCGCCGGCAGGTCGGTGTCCCACTCGATCAGCGTCGGCAGCGGGCCGAAACGGTCGATCGTGTGGCGGTAGAGCTGCCACACCGACTCGCGCACGCGGCTGCCGTGGTCGTCGATGACGATGTCGCCGCTGTCGTCGTGCCCGGCGAGGTGGATCTCGGCGACGCTGCCTGGCGCCAACGCGTCGACAAAGGCGCGGCAGTCGGCCAGCGGGTCGGCGCCGCCTGCGTTGCGCGCATTGACCATCAGGTTGTTCAGGTCGAGCAGCAGCGCGCAGCCGCTGCAGCGTGCCAGTTCGGCGAGGAACTGCGCCTCGGCGATGGCGTCGTCCTCGAACGACAGGTAGGCCGACAGGTTCTCCACCGCGATCGGCCGGCGCAGCCGCTCCTGCACCTGCACCACGTTGCGGACCAGGACGGCGAGCGAGGCCTCGGTGAACGCCAGCGGCAGCAGGTCGCTGCCGTGCAGCACGGCGCCGCCGGGCGCGAGCGGCGCCCGCGCGAAGCAGGCGTGGTCGGACACCAGCGCCGGCTCGACGTGCCGCACCAGGCGCTCGAGCCGCTGCAGGTGCCATTCGTCGACGCCGGCCGCCGAGCCGAGCGCGAGCCCGACGCCGTGCAGACTCACCGGGTAGCGCGCGCGCAGTTCGCGCAGCACGGCCAGCGCGGCGCCGCCGTCGGCGAAGAAGTTCTCCGAGTGGACTTCGACGAAGCCCAGCGGCGGCGAGCGCTCGATGAGTTCGGCGTAGTGCGGCTGCCGCGCGCCGATGCCGGCACCGGTTGCCTGCGTCGCGGCGCGCGGCATGGCCTTCACTTCTTCATGCCGGCCTTGACCTCGTCGGCGCTCATGCCCTTCATCTCCTTGCAGGTGCCCTTGGCGACGTACTTCCATTCGCCGCTGTCGTTGTCGACCTTGGACTGGCCGGCGCAAGAGTGCGAGCCGGACAGGTTGGCGCAGTCGTTCTGGCCGGCCTTGGCGATGCCGTAGCACTTCTCCTTGGCCTTGTCCTGCGCGGCGACCTGGCCGACGAGGCCGAGGGCGAGCACGGAAGCCAGGGCGGAGGAGACGATGAGGCGCTGATTCATGGCTGAAACTCCATTGATGGTGGGTGATGTCGTGGTCTCGTCACTGTGCAGGGCACGCCCGCACCGACCTGCCTCCGTCGCCGCCCGGCCGTCGTCCTTACAGCGCGCCCTGGGGCAAAATCGGCCATGCCTGCGCCCCTTCGCCGCGACGACGCCTGGTACCTGTCCCGCCTGGCCCTGCCGTCCGGCCGCCTGCGCATCGTCATCGACACCGACGCCGCCAACGAGATCGACGACCCCTTCGCGATCGCCTGGGCGCTGCGCGTGCCGCAGCGACTGCAGGTCGAGGGCGTCTACGCGGCGCCCTACTCCTTCGCGCACCGCCGCGCCGAGATGAAGCTGCAGGAGCACCGGCAGTTCGATCCGCCCGGGGTCGGCATGGCGCGCAGCGTCGACGAGATCCGCGCGGTGTTCGACGCACTCGGCATCGCCGAAGGCGGGCGCGTGCTGCGCGGCTCGACGCGCTATCTCGCCGCGCTGGACGCGCCCGAGGCCAGCGAGGCCACCGCCCACCTGATCGCGACCGCGATGGCGATGCCCGCCGACGAACCGCTCTACGTGGTGGCGATCGGCTGCGTCACCAACATCGCCAACGCACTGCTGATCGAGCCGGCGATCGCCGAGCGCATCGTCGTCGTCTGGACCAGCGGCTATCCCTCGCACGCGCCGCAGGTCAACGAGTCCTTCAACCTCGAGCAGGACCTGCTCGCCTCGCAGTGGCTGCTCGACAGCGGCGTGCCGCATGTCTACCTGCCTGGCTTCCACGTCGGTGCGCAGCTGCGCCTGTCGCTGCCGGAGATGGAGCGCTGGGTGAAGGATCGCGGCCCGATCGGCGCGCACCTGTTCGAGCTCTACACCCACAACCCGCTGTG
This sequence comes from Variovorax sp. YR752, assembly GCF_943372545.1. Lineage (NCBI taxonomy): Bacteria > Pseudomonadati > Pseudomonadota > Betaproteobacteria > Burkholderiales > Comamonadaceae > Variovorax > Variovorax sp. YR752. Next base: position 73,418 of record NZ_CALRZC010000010.1, read on the forward strand.
GCCGCTGCTGGGCATCGACAGCTTCGAGGCGCACTCCTGGGTCATCTGGGACATCATCAACATCGCCTGGCTGATCGAGCCGGCCTGGGTGCCCAGCAGCATCGTGCGCACGCCACGGCTGGCGGCGGACCGGCGCTGGGTCGCCGACGCGTCGCGCCACCCGATGCGCGAGGCCCATGCAGTGCAGCGCGATGCGATCTTCCGTGCCTTCTTCGAGGCCCTGCCGTTGCCCTGAAGTGATTCGCTGCATCACCGATGCGCCGAATCGATCACTTCGCGCTCGCGCAGCCGCCGGCATGGCCGTGACGGGGCACTCGACGCTGTCGCAGCCGTGAAACCTGTGGATTTGGAGCATGGCAGCGGCTCGATTCCGGCGCACGATCGCGATCTCCTGCGCCGTACCTCCAGCACCGCATGCCCGCCGACGCGCCTGCCGCGGATCCGCAGCCACCCCCCGGCCGCTGGCTGGCGGCGGCCGTGCTGCTCGCCGGTCTGCTGCTGACAGCCTGCTTCGCGGCATGGTCGTGGCAGCGTGAGGCCGCCGAGCAACAGGGTCGCTTCGAGCGCCGCACCGACCGCTTCGCCCAGCTGCTGGCCGGCCGCGTCCAGTCCTACACCGACACCCTGCCCGGCCTGCGCGTCTTCGACGGATCGGACGTGGTGCTCAACGACGCCGAGTTCGCACAGTACGTCGAGGCCATCTCGCTGCAGCGGCGCTTTCCCGGCCTGGCCCTGACCTTCGTCGCCGAGCTTGTGCGCCCCGAACACCGGGCGAACTTCATCACCTCGGTGCGCGAGGACCGCAGCCGCTGGATCGGCGGCCACCCCGGCTTCGACATCCGCCCGGGTGGCGAGCGTCCAGAGCACATGGTGATCCGCCATGTGCACCCGCCCGAGGCGCAGACCTTCGGCTACGACCTCTACGACCCCGGCCAGGCCTACCGGCCCGAGGTGGAGGCGGCGCTGCGCAGCGGCGGCTATGTGGCGACGGGGCCGATCCTGCTGGCGCGCGATCGCGGCGGCACCCTGGTGCCGGCACTGACCAGCGTGGTGATCCGCGCCGGCACCTACGAGACCGTGCTGCCGCCGGCCACGGTCGACGAGCGCCTGCGCCTGGCCAAGGGTGTGGTCGGCATCGCCTTCCGCACCGCCGAGCTGGTGCGCAGCAGCATCCCGGCGGAGCTGCATGACTTCCTGCACGTGCGCATCACCGATGCGCAGGCCGCACGCCACGGCCAGGCCGCCACCGTGTTCGACAGCGCCTGGCTCGACCCGGGCCGCTCGCGCGAGGCGAATGGGCCGGTCCGGAAGCTGATGCTCGACGTGGCGGACCGCCGCTGGGACATCGAGGTCGGCGTGCAGCAGGGGGCGAGCCCGGATGGATTGGACAACGCGACCATGCTGGCCCTGCTGCTCGGCGTGCTGCTGTCGGGCTCGCTGGCGGCGATGACGCACACCCTGGTGCGCGCCCACGCCGGCAAGGAGCGCGAGGTGCGCGAGGCGACCGCGCAACTGCAGGCCGAGAAGCGCAGCCTCGAGCAGAGCGAACGCCGCTACCGCATGCTGTTCGAGAACAGCATGGACGCGGTGCTGCGCACGCGCCCCGACGGCGGCGTGCTCGCCGCCAACCCGGCCGCGTGCGCGCTGTTCCGCGCCAGCGAAGCGCAGTTGCGCGCGCTCGGCCGCGGCGGCATGGTCGATGAGAGCGACCCGCGCCTGGCCGCCCTGCTCGAGCAGCGCGCGCGCAGCGGCAGCGCGTCGGGCCAGTTGCGCATGAGGCGGGCCGACGGCAGCCTGTTCGAGGCCGAGCTGTCGTCGACCACCTATGTCGACGACGACGGCGCGATCAGCAGCAGCCTGATCGTGCGTGACGTCACCGATCGCGAGCGCGCCGCCGCGCAGCAGGCCGAGCTGACCTCCATCCTCGACGCCACGCCGGACTACGTGGCTTCGGCCACGCCGGAAGGCGAGCTCACCTTCCTCAACCGCGCGGGGCGCCGCATGCTCGGGCTGGCGGTCGACGCCGAACTGACCGGCCTGCGCTTCGAGCATTGCCACCCGCCGTGGGCGGTGCGCGCCATCCTGGAGGTCGGTGTGCCCGCGGCACGGCGCAGCGGCGTGTGGGCGGGGCAGCTGGCGATCGCCTGCGCCGACGGCCACGAGCTGCCGGTCTCGCAGGTGATCATCTGCCTGCGCGATGCGCAGGGCAAGGTCACCCGCATGTCGACCGTCGCGCGCGACCTCAGCGACCTGCACGCGGCGCAGGCGCAGCAGCGCGAGCTGGAGACGCGCCTGCGCGAGGCACAGAAGATGGAGTCGATCGGCACGCTGGCGGGCGGCGTGGCACACGACTTCAACAACGTGCTGGCCGCCATCCTCGGCAACCTGAGCATCGCGCGCGAGGACCTCGCGCCCGACCACCCGGCGCAACGGCCGCTGGTGCTGGTGAACCAGGCGGCCGTGCGGGCGCGCTCGCTGGTGCAGCAGATCCTCGCCTTCAGCCGCCGGCTACCGCAGGAGCGCGTGGTGCAGCCCCTGGCGCCGCTGGTGGAGGAGTCGATCGCGCTGCTGCACGCCACGCTGCCGGCCTCGGTACAGCTCGAGGCCCGCATCGCGGCCGAGCCGCTGCTCGTCGAGGTCGACGCGGCACAGATCCAGCAGGTGCTGCTCAACCTGTGCACCAACGCCTGGCAGGCTCTGCCGGAACAGAACGGACGCATCGGCGTCGAACTGGCTGCGTCGACGGAAGGCACGGCCGCCGCGGCGCCGACCCATGCCCGCCTGCGCGTCAGCGACGACGGCTGCGGCATGGACGAGGCCACGCGCTCGCGCATCTTCGAGCCCTTCTTCACCACCAAGCCGGTCGGCCAGGGCACGGGCCTCGGCCTGGCGGTGGTGCATGGCATCGTCACTGCCAGCGGCGGCCGCATCGTGGTCGACAGCGCGCCGGGGCGCGGCACGCGCATCGATGTCTTCCTGCCGCTGCGCGACGCCCCCGCCGGCCTGCCCGCGAGCCCGGCCACGGCACAGCGGGAAGCCCATCGTGGCCACGGCGAACGCGTGCTGCTGGTCGACGACGACGACGTGGTCGGGATGACCATCGAGGCCCTGCTGCTGCGCGCCGGCTACCAGGTCACACGGGTCGACAGCGGCCTGGCGGCGATCGAGACGGTGCGCGGGGCGCCGCAGGCCCATGAGCTGGTGGTCACCGACTACAACATGCCCGGCCTGTCCGGCCTGGCCGTGGCCGAGCAGCTCGCGAGCATCGCGCCGCAGTTGCCGGTGGTCATCACCTCGGGCTACGTCACCGAGGAGCTGCTGGCCCGCGCCCACGCGCTGGGCGTTCGCGGCGTGCTGCTCAAGGAGCACAGCCTCGAGCGCCTGGCCGGCGTGGTGAGCGACGCCCTCGCCGGCGGGCCGGCGATCGGTCCAGGCTGATGCCCTCGAGCGGATCCTGCCGGCCTTGAACGCGCCCTGACAGCGACGATCAGGCCGCGCGGCGCGCGGTGTGCTCCGCACGCGCGGGGCCAATCGTCAACGAGACCTCGCCGACGCCGTCGACATGGCCGCCGATGCGGTCACCCGGCAGCACCGCGCCGACCCCCTCGGGCGTGCCGGTGTAGATCAGGTCGCCAGGCTGCAGCTCGTAGAACTGCGACAGGTCCTCGATGATCTCGCGGATGTTCCAGATCAGCTTGTCGAGATCCGACTTCTGCCGGGTCTGGCCGTTGACCGCCAGCTCGATCGCGCCGCGCTCGAGCACCACGCCCGGCATCGGCACCACCTCCGAGCAGACCGAGGACTGCTCGACGTCCTTGCCCAGGTCCCAGGGCCGGCCCTTGTCGCGGGCGATCAGCTGCAGGTCGCGGCGCGTCATGTCCAGGCCGCAGGCGTAGCCGTAGATCAGCTCGTGTGCCCGCGCGGCCGGCACCTGGAAGCCCGGCTTGCCGATCACGACCACGAGTTCCATCTCGAAGTGGAAGTTCTGCGTGCCGCTGGGGTAGGCAACGGTCGCGCCCGACTCGACGACGGTGTCGAGCGACTTGGTGAAGTAGAACGGTCGCTCGGCGCTCTTGTCGACCGGCCGACCCATCTCGACGGCATGGGCGTGGTAGTTGCGTCCGACGAAGAAGAGGCGGCGCACCGGCGCGCGCTGGCTGCTGCCGCGCACCGGCAGCGACGGGACGGGCTGCGGCGCCCAGAGGAAGTTCGCTTGGCTCATGGAAAAGTCTTTCGGCAAGAGGTGTCGGGTTCAGCCGCGGTGTTCGTCGCGGTGTTCGAACACGCCGAGCTTGGTGTGCAGCGGCGTCTCGTCGGCGATGAAGAGGAAGGACGGCTCGCTGGCCGAGCGGTTGCGCAGCGTGACGGCGGTGTAGCCCGGCGCGCAGCAGGTGTCGGCCTCGGCGAGCGTGAAGGCCTGGTCGGCCACGCGCACCTCGGCGCCGCCCTCGATGACGTGGAACACCATCGCCGGCGAGCGCACCGGCAGCGTCAGCGCCTGGCCCGGGCGCAGCATCAGCGCGTAGTAGCCGAGGATGTTCTGCGCGTGCGCGCCGGTCTCGGGGTTGACGTAGGTGACCTGCACCGCCTCGAGCTCGGGCTGCTGCGCGGCCAGCGCCTGCAGCGCCGCGCGCGTCTGCGCCCAGGGGTAGCGCAGCATCGGGTAGGCCTTGGCCGAGCGCGTGAAGACCGGCGTGGGCAGCACGCCGCCGCGCACGTAGCCGCCCTCGCCGCTGCCGGGCTTGACCGTCTGGCGCGGGCCGTCGACGTGGTAGCTGGCCTCCATGTAGTAGACCAGCGGCAGGTCCAGAACGTCGAGCCAGACGACCGGCTGGTCGCCGTCGTGGCCGTGTTCGTGCCACAGGCCGGTCGGCGTGAGGATCAGGTCGCCGCGCGACATCGGGCACTTCTCGCCATCGACCGTGGTGTAGGCGCCCTCGCCCTCGACGATCATGCGCACCGCGTTCGGCGTGTGGCGGTGCGACGGTGCCCATTCGCCCGGCAGAAGCAGTTGCATGCCGAGATAGATGGCCGCGCTGGCCTGCATCTTCTCCAGGCCGTGGCCGGGGTTGGCGAGCACCAGCACGCGGCGCTCGGCCTTTTCGATCGGCGTCAGCTCGCCGGCCTTCAGCAGCAGCGGGCGCAGCGCCTGATAGGACCAGGCGGTGGCACGTGTGTTCGGCCGCGGCTGGCCCGGCGGCAGCACGGCGCGCAGGCTGGGCCACAGCGGCACCAGGTTGAGCGCGCGCAGTTGCTCGACGTAGTCGGCCGGCAGGTCTTCGAGTCTTCCGAGTTCGTTCATGGGTGTCTCCTGTGGATTCAGTGCGCGGCGAGGCAGTTGCCGACATTCCACCCGTACAGCCATTCCATCGCGTCGTAGAAGCGCTCCGGCGAGCGGCCGCGCCACAAGTCGTTGCGCACCAGGCGCTCGACGCCCTTGGCGTGGTAGATGCGGCCCATCTCGCGCGAGCTGAGCACGATGCGTGCGGTGCGGGCGATGCGCGAGCGCTGGTAGAGCTCGAGCGCCTTGGCCCAGTCGTTGTGGTGAACGCGCAGCGCCTCGCCCAGCGTCACCGCATCCTCCATCGCCATGCAGGCACCCTGCGCCATGTACTGCGTGGTCGGGTGCGCCGCATCGCCGAGCAGCGTGGCGCGGCCGTAGGTCCATTGGGCTATCGGCTCGCGGTCGGCGGTGGCCCAGCGCTTCCAGCTCTTCGGCAGGTCGATCAGCTGGCGCGCCTTCGGGCTGATGCCCTGGAAGTAGCTCTGCACCTCCTCCTTGCTGCCTTCGGTGACGCCCCACTGCTCCTGCTCGCGGCTGTGGAAGGTGACGACCACGTTGTACTGCTCGCCGCCGCGCAGCGGGTAGTGCACCAGGTGGCAGTTCGGGCCGACCCAGATGCTCGCCGCGTTCCACTGCAACTCGAGCGGGAAGTCCTTCTTGTCGACCACCGCGCGGTAGACCACGTGGCCGGTGACCCGCGCCGGATCGCCGACGTACTGCTCGCGCACCACCGACTTGACGCCGTCGGCGCCGATCAGCGCAGCGCCACGGTGCACGCCGCCCTTCTGGTCGAACACCGTCACCCCCTCGGCGTCCTGCTCGATGCGCTCGACCCGCGTCGAGGTGAGGAACTCCACGCGGCCGGAGGCCTGCGCACCTTCGAGCAGCGACAGGTGCACGTCGGCGCGGTGGATCACCGCGTAGGGGTTGCCGAAGCGCTGGCGGAAGGCCTCGCCGGTGGGGATCTTGCCGACCTGGTACTCGTCGATCGCGTCGTGCATCACCATGCAGTCGGTGTAGACGGCACGGCTGCGTGCCTGCGCTCCGACACCCAGCGCGTCGAAGGCGTGGAAGGCGTTGGGGCCGAGCTGGATGCCGGCGCCGATCTCGCCGATCTCGGGCGCCTGCTCGAGCACGGTGACGCGGAAGCCCTGGCGCACCAGCGCCAGCGCGGCTGCCAGGCCGCCAATGCCGCCGCCGGCGACGACCACGGGAAGGGATGCGGATTCGACGGACATTCGGGTCACCTCAAAGAACGCACACTAATTGTCAGTACACTTAGCATCAGTGTAGTGATAACATGCACTTCCGTTCCCAGGGATTACCCGCAGCGCCGTGCCATCCGTCAAGAAGACCACCCCGCCGCCGCAGGGCATCGACGCGCTGCCGGGCCACTACATCCGCCGCCTGCAGCAGATCGCGGTGGCCATCTTCCTGCAGGAGACCGAGGCGCACGGCATCACGCCTGTGCAGTACGCGGCGCTGCAGACGGTGGCCAACACCCCCGGCGTGGACCAGCGCACACTGGCCGGCAGCATCGGCCTGGACACCTCGACGGTGGCCGGCGTGGTCGACCGGCTCGAGTCCCGCGGGCTGCTGCAGCGCGGCGCCTCGCCGAACGACCGCCGCGTGCGCCTGCTGACGCTGACCGACGCCGGTCAGGCCCTGCTCGCCGCCGTGCTGCCCGACATGCACAAGGCGCAGCAGCGCATCCTCGCGCCGCTGCCCAAGGCGGAGCGCGCCGAGTTCATGCGCATGCTGCGCACGCTGGTGGAGGCCAACAACGAGTTGAGCCGGGCACCGAGCGAGGGTTGAACTGCAGGGTCGCGTCCAGGGATCGAGAAACGGGATTCTCCGCAGCGGCGACTCTTGGCGCCCTGAGCTGAAGTTTGCGCGGGTCTGCTTTCGTGCCTTCTATGAGCGTCGCGGCAGGCGCTGCCCGCTGGTGGCTCATTCGGCGGCGGGCGACGCTGCGCGCCGACTCCACTGCGATGCTCGCGCCAGGGTCGTGCCGCAGAACTCACTTCGCGACCTG